>JAAZFB010000141.1 GCA_012511915.1 Clostridiaceae bacterium | reverse complement strand
TTTGTACCGATACCGTTTGCCATACCCACCACCGGAACATCAGCATATAATTGCTCTATTGAAGAACTCTTAGGTATTACATAAATACGCGCCGCCTCACTAAAATCAGTTGTAGTGCCCCATACCGAACCAGAACTATAGTCGGTAAAATACGCCTTGTATCCCCCGATACTATAACCCAAGACAACAGGTACTGCCCCGGTTATGACAACGGTAGACTTATATGCCTCGTTAAGAAGTACACCATCAGTATTATAGATTAAAAGTTTAATATTCGTTTCTATTCCAACATGCGTAACAATTTTCCGCACAACCAAATGCTCGGCGTAGTAGGAATCCGGGTAAATATTATTATAATAAACATCCTTTTTATATTGCGCAGGGATACCGGCGGTTTCTATCACGGTTGCAGAGCCTATATCCGCTGTAAGCTTGTAGTTATATTTATAGTAGAAGGTTTCCCCGGCAATAATATATTTGAGTATATACTCACCCTCGCCGTAGGTTTCAAACTTATATTTTACCGCATCGCCCGTAAAGATAAAGCTTTGAGCAAGTTCCTCACCGGTTGCTGTGTTTTGGAGAATTACCGACACATTAACACCTTCATCGGGGATTGCGACAACAGATGTAAAAAAACCTCCTATTATTCTCGGTGCAGGAGTGTCAGTGCCTAAAGCATAAATATCTATATTTTCAAATCCACCATCTCCAAAAGTGAATTTCCGTGCTTGCTCCTCATGAAAGGTAAGACCGCCGTTTTGAGCAATATATATATTATATCCTATAAGCAGATTTTCGGGAAATACCATTCCGGAGGGCAAGGGGAAACTTCCGCCACTGCCTGAAGATGCGCCGGGGCGTGGCGGAACAGCAGGAGCATTCGGCTCACTGACAACATTCCCCAGGGCATAATATACAACCCATTCGCCGCCCTTATATGCCTCGGGAACAGATATTATGTAACAAGCCTTGTTATATCCAGCATCAACGCGTACAAAGCAACTTTCCGTTCGGTTTCCATTAGTTGCAAACAAAGAGCATTTGAAATATCTACCATCCGGGATAACACACAAATCAGGCAGTATAAACTCGCCTTTTATATATGCGTTCACATACAAAGCACTCAAATCTATATTCATCTCAAACGGCTCAAGTTCGCCGTACAAGTCAACCGTTCTGCGTTCATTATAATCAAGGGTAAATCCGTTATCAGACAGATACATTTCAAGCCCGCTGTAATAAGGATAATTGCCTGAATTTTCTATCACATACCGTATTGTATAGTCGTAATTTTCACTCGGGATTAATAAACCGATGTTGTAGTCAAGCCCCTCCGAGCCCTTGGGAACCGTTATTGACTTATAATAAGTATCCTGATAGTCAGTATTAACCGCGATTCCAATCTTTAGTTCATTTTCCGCCGGCACCGGCATAATAATTCTGCCTGTAATCACCCTGTTCGGCGCAGGCAAAACCAGATTTTGCAATATAGTTTCGTTTTCCACCGCTATGCTAAAGGACGATTCAAACGAAAAGCCCGAGACGTCATAAAAAAGTTGGGCATTAGTTAAATAAGGAATATATGCAAACAGGGTATAATCCCCCGAGTAATTAATTATATCAGCCTCCCTACCGTATATAGCATACTCTGTACTGCTTTCTCCTGTATCTATTACGCAATCATGGGAATAGGAATAATTTTCACTTTCAAAATTTAGGCACACTCCGATATCCTCTGATGCACTAACACCCTCGGGAAGACTGATATTTCCCTTGAATAAAACAGCAGCTTTAACAACCTGCACATCGATATTATATTGGTTAAAAGGCTCTTCCACGGCAAATTCCTCAGAACCAAACAATTCTAAATATTCAGGACCATTAGGTATCAACTGCCAATTAATATAACAGGGTGAACCGGCGTTTTCCTCAATTTCTATGAAATAAGGAATGCTTGTTGTCCCCGCTTTTATATCTAAATCGTTATTATAATCGTATAAGTCGCTAAATGTACTGATTGAAAGAGTTCCATCGCAGTTTAAAGGCTCGCTTAAGGCAATTACACCTTCAATCCATTGCATCTTTCTGAGTATCAAATTAATAATTAGGTTTTCGCTTAGGTTGTCAAAGTATGCTGCGTTGTAGTGTTTTAGACTTAAAACGTCTTCTGTGGTATAATACCCGCCGGAAAATTGAGTACCTGAATAGTCCTCAGTCAGTACTGAGCAAATCAGACATGATTCATAATACATTCCCGTGCGGTAATATGCTTGGAACTCGCCTTGCGGGATTTCCACAATCGCCCTCCCGACGCTGACCGAAAGCCCGCCTTCGGGCGCGGGTTCCCCGTCCGGCAAACGCACATAACCCTCAATATAATTCTGACCGATTACGGGAATCACAATATCCGTTTGGTCGCCATCGGTTACATCTATAACAAGCGCTTCGCTTTCTTCCAAAATATGCTGAAATTCTGATATTCCGTAAGTATCGGCATAATATACTATGTTGTATTCTGCCGTGGCCACCCCTACTAAAAAGCCAACTTCCCGTTGCCCCGCTACTAAGGTTTTGTATATAGAAAACATAGTATCGAAGTTTGATATGTATGCCCTTAATTGCAGGTCATCGTCCAACACCTCAATATCCTCTGCCAAACGTAAAACCCCGCCTATTTTATGCTGGGCATACGGTATCTCAACGTCTACGTTTAATGTGTTGTTTTCTTCGGACAAGGGTAAAGGCTCAATGTTGGTACACGTCTGATATTTAGCCTCTTCATCTCCCAATAATATAAATCTTAAGATAACATTTGACGATGTTCTTATTTGATACTCACCGGAGTATTCCACACTGCTGCTGCCTTCGGGGATAACGCCAATGTCATAAATACACCCGTCAATATGTAAGCTGACTTCAAAACCTCCTTGCGGAGCAAATTCACCCCCAGGTAAGGATATTACTCCCGATATATAGCAGTTATATGGCTCGATAGGGACAGAAGGTACAACAATAACACTACTGCCCCCGCTACCGCTGGATTTAGATGGGGTTTCTGATGAAATAATAATATTTTCAAAGGCCATCACAAAATTAGATATACTTGAATATCTATTCCCAATAAGTTCTTGTAGAACGGTCGCTTTGCCGGATTCGGTTAGTTTATTGTATTCGGTTAAATCAAGCCCCATTTCCCCGGCACGGGTTCCAATAATTTCACCAAGCTGTACATAACTCTGCGCGGCATTTATTTCCTTCAAAAATACAGCCGATGCATCTTCTGCCAACGCCACAACAGGTAGAAAAATTATTAACACAACAAATAACAGATTTTTCAATTATAGCACCTCTTTTTAATTTACAATAAAAGTATACCATACCTTTGCTTGTAAATCAATTCCTATTATACTAAATTTTTTCATTTTTTCCAGATTATATCATGAGGTTATATTGATTTTATTTGTCATATATAGTATAATATTGTAAAATGATAGTGATTCCAATACTACCCGTATGTTATTAAAGGGGGGGGAATATGGAATATTATGCTCGTTCGGAGAATAAAAACAAGGAAAAGGAAACTGTAGCACAGCATGCAATAAGAGTTGCAAAATATGCTGAGGAAAATGCAGCGAGTTTCGGTAAGGGGTATGAAGGAAGAATTGCGGGGCAATTTCATGATTTTGGGAAAATGGGTCATCGTTTTCAAGATGTTCTAAAAGGCATTGAATCAAAGATAAATCATGAAATGGCAGGTGCTTGCGTTGTCCGTAAAAGGTATGGCCTTCTTGAATCATTAGAGATTCAAATTGCAATTTATTCACACCATAAAGGGCTTAATTTTGCTTTACAAGATAATTATAATAACTATTTTGATGCTGAGTTTCTCGACTCACACGGCAGAAAGATGTCCATAGCTGATCCCGAGGAGTTCGGAAATGCTTTCCAAATATTTATGTCAGAAATAAAGGATAATAACAATCCAATAAAAGCACCAATTTATGACTGTTGTAAAAACACAAAAATTGAGCAAATGCTTGCAATAAGAATGTTGTTTTCCTCACTGGTCGACGCAGATTACACAGCTTCGGCTGAGCATTTTGACAGCCATATTATCGATGAATCTGAAGGGGATTCCTTGGATACACAAGTGTGGATAAAAAGTTTGATGGAATTTCGAAACAATATCAAACAAAAAAGTTCTGCAGATAAGCATCTAAACCGCTTACGGGATAGAGTTTTTGATAATTGTATTTCAGCGGCAAAAAAACCACCTGGTTTATTCACATTGACTGCCCCAACAGGAATGGGGAAAACGCTGTCTTTATTGGCGTTTGCATTAAAGCATGCTCAAGAATATAACAAGAGGAGAGTAATAATCGTTTTACCCTTTTTAAGCATCATAGAACAAAACGCAAAGCAATACCGTCAAATTCATAACACCATATTAGAGGACCATAGTCAAACGGAATATGATGAAAAGTCTCGCCTTTATGCAGATAGGTGGCATGCTGATGTTATCATTACTACATCGGTTAAGTTCTTTGAAGGCTTATTTCGCCATATGCCCACAGATTGCCGGAGGATACATAGTATAGCAAATAGTGTAATTGTGTTTGATGAGGCACAATGCCTACCGCACGACGTGATATGTGCAACTCTTGAAACTATGAACGCACTGTGTAAAAAATATAATTCAACAGTTGTTTTTTCCAGCGCAACACAACCTGCCTTTTCATACCGCAAGGATTTAGATTGGCAGCCGGTAGAGATAATTAACGATAATGCTACCCTATTCCAACATACCAAACGAGTCCATGTGAATTGGCGTATGGACGGTAAAACCGGTTTTTCTGATTTGGCAAAGGAAATTAGCCAAAGCAATTGTTGCTGTGCTATTGTTAATATAAAAAAACATTCTGTGGAGATATATAAAGAGCTAAAATCCATTTGTAAGTCAGACAGCGACAGTTTGTTTCATATTTCAACGGATATGTGTATTGCCCATAGGGAAGCAGTTTTGAAGGAAATAAACTATAGAATAGAAAACAAAATGCCTTGTCGTTTGGTGTCCACACAATGTATCGAAGCAGGTGTAGATTTAGACTTTGATAAAGTATATCGTGCGCTTGCGCCCTTAGACGCAATAATACAAAGTGCCGGACGGTGTAACCGAAATGGGCGGTTATTGCAGGGGGAAGTTGTTGTGTTTATTCCGGAGGACGAAAGGTATCCGGATGCTGCCTATGAAAATGCCGCAAATATTGTTAAGTTACTCTCAAAAGATGCCGATATTGACATCTATAACGCCAACCATATCCGAGAGTATTACAGAAAGTTTTATCAGACTTTTAGTCAGGATAAAGGTGATCTAACAAAGGCGATTGACACCTTGAATTTCGAAGGCGTAACAAATGCTTATCAGTTGATTCCGAACAAAGGCTTTACCGTTATTGTTCCCTACACAAAAAGCCTTGAATTATTCAAAGAAATTTGCGAAACAGCGAGAACAGAGGGGCTGTCGCCTCTGTTAATGAAAAAAGCACGAACTATTACCGTTAATATATATAATAAAAAAATCAAAGATGTAGGAGAACAATTATATTTCAAGCCTACAAAAGCAAAACAAGAAAAGGCCTTGTCAAACTGGTTTATATTGTTGGACCATAACTTGTACAATGAAAAAACAGGTCTTCAGCTTGAAAACTCCGAAAGCTTAAATACTATAATTTAGGAGGTGATTTTGAATGAGACAACAGGTTGTAATTGAGGTTTGGGGAGATTTCGCTTGTTTTACACGCCCGGAAGCAAAGGTTGAAAGATTAAGTTATCCAGTACCGACGCCCTCAGCAATGCGTGGTGTGTTAAGTGCAATTTATTCTAAACCAAAGGAGTTTTATTGGCAGATTAATCAAATCGAAGTGCTAAACCCAATTAAATTCATTAGTTTCAAACGCAATGAAGTCAAAAAGAAAACCAATGGCCAAAACCCAATTCAGGTGGAAGACAACGATGTAAGAACGCAGAGACAGAGTGTGATTTTACAAGATGTACACTACCGAATTCATGCAGCGATTGTTCGCAACGATGCTTGCAAACACAGCTTAGATGAACTATACAAGCAGGCCTTTCGCCGTATTCAGAATGGGAAATGCTTTTTTCAGCCATCGTTAGGTTGCCGTGAGTTTGTCGCTTATTTTGAGGAAAGTGACGGTGTAAAGAAGCCAATAGACTATACACAGGACTTAGGTCTCATGCTCTATGACGTGTTTGATTTGCACAAAACAGATCCGATTCTAAAAGAAAAGCCTTTTATCAGTATGTTTAATGCAAAACTTGAAAAGGGCGTACTTGTTGTTCCTGATTTTGACAGTGAAGCTGTCCTAAAACAAGGAGGTACAGATGCTTAAAGAAATTTATGATTATGGCAGAAAGGCAAAAATTGCAAGCGCCGCTGGTTTTAAGCTAAAAAATGTCAAAGCATATATTTCACTATCGGCAAAAGGCGAATTCGTCGCCATTGATGCGGCTCCCGAGGAAAAACAGCTTTGCCCTGATATCGGTTCTATGGCAAATGGGCGTGATAAATGTAATATTTTAGTTGAGAAAGCCGATATTGTATTTGCCTTTACAGACAAGGGCAAGGCAAAAAATCCATTTTATTTATCAACCTTAGAGCAGGCGGGTGAGTATGACCCTTTTATTAGAATCTGCTTTAATGCTTTGCAAAACGATGAAGCAAAAGAAAAAATCATTGCTGAATTTCGTGCGCGAAATTATAAGGACGGTGATGTAATCAGCTTTAAAGTTGATAATCTCCCCATTGAGCGAAGCAAGGCTTATTTATCTTGGTGGCATGAATTTAGAAGCAATCTGAATGCTAATGAAGAAAAAAGGAATGAATCGCTTTGCTATATTACAGGGGAAAGATGTGAACCTCTAAAAACAGTGCCGAAATTTTCTGGGCTATTTGCTGTTGGCGGTCACACAGCCGGCGACTCCTTGATATGCTTCGATAAACCAACATTCACTTCTTACAACCTTGACCAGGCGGAAAACTGCACAGTTTCTGAAAATGCTATGACCGCTGTGAACTTCACCCTTGAAAAACTGGTTGCTTCTGCACCGACAGTTGCAGGTACAAAATTTGTCCACTGGTATAAAGAGCCTTTGCCCAAAGATAATGACTGTGATATTCTGTCGGCTATCATTACTCCTGTTATATCTGACGATGAAGAATTTAACAAAGAGTCAAATCAGTCTGAAAACCAGTACCAAGAGATTGTTGCAATACAAAATGCAAAAACTCTGATCGAAAGTGTCAAAAAAGGCGGTTCTCCTAATCAGTTGAATAACCGATACTATATTTTATCACTTTCAGGTGCAGGCGGTAGGGTGATGATTAGAAACTATCAAGAGGGTAGCTATGAGCAATTATATGAGAATGTAAAGGCATGGTATGATGATTTGCTTTTAGTAAATGCTAAATGGCCATCAAAGCTTAACGGGATATATTCAAGACTTTTAAAGCATCAAAATGGCGGTGCAGACATTGGTAAACGCTTCGCATCTGAGCTTGCAGGCTTGGACAGCCGAATTATTTATGCTATTGTTAACAACACACCGCTCCCCGATACAGTTGCAGCTAAGGCGTTGGCATATATCCGTTCCGATATGTTCAGCAATGATGATGACAGCAAAGCAAAAGGGAAAGCGCCTGATAAATTAGCTTGCCGTATTTTGAAAGCATGGCTTATTCGCAAAGAAATTTTTGAAAAAGGAACAAAAAGGGAGGATGTTTCTATGAAAGAATCACTTAACGAGCAAAACCAAAATAACGCTTACTTAGCCGGCCGAATGATGGCGGTTTATGCAAAAATCCAAGAGACTGCCCTTGGTGATGTAGGGGCAGGTGTAATTCAGCGTTATTATACAGCCGCAAGCACCTCACCCGCACTGGTTATCGGTAGGTTGTCGACACTGTCACAACATCATTTAGGCAAACTAACAAAAGGAGCGAACATTTATTACACTAATATTCTTGCCGATATTTCCGCAAAGGTAGAGGGCAATTTTCCTGCAGCGCTAAATTTAGAGCAACAATCACAATTTGCCTTAGGCTATTATCAGCAAATCTCCGAACTGTACAAAAAGAAAACAGACCCCAATGAAATAAATTAAGTGATTGCGAAACTCATTGAGATGCCAGGTAAAAAATGCAAAACTACAAATTTGATGTAAGTAACACAAAAACAAGTGGGTCTATAAGGAAAACAGGAACACAAAGAGAACCGCGTGAGGAAC
>JAAZFB010000140.1 GCA_012511915.1 Clostridiaceae bacterium | reverse complement strand
GATTTTACAAAGGATTTGCCTAATAGCTTAATGAAAAGGCAGGATGAAATCGGTGACCTAATGAAATCAGTCAATGTTATGAGTAAATCCATAAGAAATGTTATTAACGGCGTTATTAACGAAACCAACAACGTTAAGGAGAATATTCTCATATCATCTGATAATTTAACAGAATTGTCGGATAGAATTGCTGAAGTATCGAATACTACTGAAGAAATCTCTGCGGTGACTGAAGAGACAGCAGCATCTACCCAACAGATGAATGCAACATCAGTTGAGATTGAAAATGCTGTACGATCTATAGCTGAGAAAGCCAAGAACGGATCGGATGTAGCAAACGAAATAAGCACACGAGCCCAGGATTTAAAAGAAAGTGCTACTATTTCTCAACAAACGACTAATAATATACGCAATGATATAGATGCAGAGATGAAGAAGGCATTGGAACAATCCAAAGCAGTTAAGAATATTGATGTTCTTACAGAGTCAATACTACAGATAACAGAGCAGACGAATTTACTTTCACTTAATGCAGCTATTGAGGCTGCTAGGGCCGGAGAGGCGGGCAAAGGGTTTGCGGTAGTTGCCAATGAAATAAGAAAACTTGCAGAAGACTCAAAGAGTACTGTCAACAAGATTCAAAATGTCACTATGGAAGTCATAAAAGCTGTTGAAGAACTTGCTTCGAGTTCTGAAAAAGTTTTAGATTTTATAGATACAAAAGTTATCAGCGATTACAAAACGATGGTGGGAATCGGAGAGCAGTATTACAACGATGCAGGGGCGTTCCAAAAGCTTACTACGGATTTTTCGACTACTTCAGATGAATTGCTTACCTCGATACAGAGTATGGTCAGAGCTATAAATGAAGTTACCATTTCAAACAGCGAAGAAGCCGAAAAAACGCAGAATATCTCACAGAAAGCTTTGGACGTTATGGAGAAAGCAAACAGGGTCTTGGAATTGATGAATGCGACAAAACAAAGCTCCGAAAGTCTTACAGAGAGTGTTTCTAGGTTTAAAGTATAGAAAAGAAATAATGAGGAAATGTAAAACAGCGATGGGTTTTAATCCATCGCTGTTTAATATTGTGCTTCCTTATAATTGGTAACAGATGACTGGTGAATATATGTAAGGCTTTACTCGAAAATACGTGCAGCGGTGGCCATATTATCAATAATGGGTACATCAAATGGGCAGCGGTTTTCACAGCTTCCGCAACTAATACAAGCCCCACCGCCATTGGCAAGTCCTGAGTAATGAGAGCGGATTGAAGGTGGGATGTTTTCCTCATCAAGCCGAGCGATATCTAGATACTTATTCACGGCTGCGATATCAATGTTATCCGGACAAGGTTGGCAGTGATTGCAATACACGCAGTTTCCTCTAAAATCATTGCGCAACGTGCCTAAAACAGATGTGTAGTCACGTTCACTATCACTCATATCCAAATAGCGCACCGAGTCCAGCACTTCATCACGGGTCTTGCAACCCAGCATT
>JAAZFB010000139.1 GCA_012511915.1 Clostridiaceae bacterium | reverse complement strand
TGATAAAGGCAAAACCTTTGGCTCTGCCATCAAAATTGAGCGTGAGATTAATTTCGCACGGCTTCGGAAATATGTCCAAGACTTTGCAACCGGGCAGATAGCAATGGATGACACTGATTTTATGTCTCAGGCAAAATATTTCGACCAATTAATTGACATTGCCGAAGTGCTTGCGCAAAAATACGATGTGGTTGTGACGAACCCACCGTATATGGCTCCCGCACCGGCGCAAGCGGATTGGGTGAAGAAGAATTATCCCGATACCAAAAGCGATTTGTGCGTTGTGTTTATCGAACGCAACTTCCACTTTCTCAAACAAAACGGCTATTTGTCCATGATTACGATGCACTCATGGATGTTTTTGTCGAGCTATGAAAAGTTCCGTGAAAAGCTGATTGCATCAACCGATATTGTTAACATGGCACATTTAGGGGCGCGGGCATTTGAGGAAATCGGCGGCGAGGTTGTGCAGACAACCACTTTTGTGATGCGCCGTTCTCACGTGAGTGCCTTTCTTGATACATATGCGCGACTAGTTGATTACCCTGGACAGAAGATGACATAAGAAGCGTTTTTGCGCAGAGATGATAGATATACCGTAAAAGGAGAAAACTTCAAAAAAATACCCGGCTGTTTAATTGCTTATTGGGTAAACAATCAAATAATATTTCACCTTTCATCTTCGAAAAAGGCTCAAGATTATGGAGAAGCTAAACAAGGCCTGATCAGCTCAGATAATAGTAGGCTATTGCGCCTATGGCATGAGATCGATTTAAATAATACAAGGTGGGTTCCATACAATAAGGGAGGTGGCTTTCGTAAATGGTATGGTAATAATGAATATGTGCTTAATTGGTATAATGATGGCTATGAAATAAAGAACTTTTTTGATGATCAGGGAAATCTACGTTCTCGCCCACAAAATTTACAATATTATTTCCGTGAGTCCATTACTTGGAATGACGTGTCGACTGCTAGTTTATGTTGTCGTAAAGTAAATAATAAATTTGCTTTCGATGCAAGTGGGCCTTCATTTTTCCCTTACAACAATGATAACTTGGATTTCTATCTTGGTTTATTCAATACTAAAGTTGCTCAGCAATTTTTAAGCCTAATTTGTCAGGGACTCCATTATAGTACAGGCCATATACCGCAAATACCAGTTGTAATAGATGACTTGGGAGAGGTAAAAGGAATTTCATCTTCTTGTATTTCTATCTCAAAAACCGACTGGGACAGCTTTGAAACCTCATGGGACTTTAAAACACACCCGCTCGTTGGCTTCCGAATGTCGGGAGCATATGCTTGGGGCGATGCAAAGCCAACAAGCCGAATTTCGTCTGCGTTCAAGGCATGGGAACTGTTTGCCGAAGGCCAGTTTGATAAACTAAAAGCAAATGAAGAAGAACTTAACCGTATCTTCATCGACATATACGGCTTGCAGGATGAACTCACGCCGGAGGTCGAGGAAAAAGATGTCACAATCCGCAAGGCCGACCTTGGGCGGGACATTCGCGGTTTTATCAGCTATGCCGTAGGCTGTATGTTTGGGAGATATAGCTTGGACGAGCAGGGTCTTGTGTTCGCCGGCGGCACATTTGATAAGCTGCGCTATAAAACTTATCTGCCAGAGGAGGACAACATCCTCCCCATCGGCAGCGCCGACTACTTTGAGGATGATATTGTTGTCCGCTTTGTTGAGTTTGTTCGCACAGTGTATGGAAATGACACGCTGAGCGAGAACCTGAACTTCATTGCCGATGCCCTCTACCCCACCGGCAATGGCTCGGCACAGGAAAAAATACGCCGCTATTTCTTGAACGATTTCTACAAAGACCATTTGAAGATATATCAGAAAAGACCTATTTATTGGCTGCTTGACAGCGGCAAAAAGGATGGGTTTAAGGCACTGTTCTATCTTCATCGTTATGATAAATATACCATCGCTCGAGTGCGTACAGACTATCTGCACCCGCTTCAGCGGAAATATGAAGCAGAAATCAAGCGGTTAGAAATGCTGGTAATGGCCACCGATAATGCCCGCGACAAAGCCGCCTACCGCAAGGAGATCGGAGTTTTGCAAGCCAAGATTGACGAGTGCCGTACCTATGACCAAGTGGTGTCGCACATTGCCCACCAGCAGATAGAGCTTGATCTCGACGACGGCGTAAAGGTCAACTACGAGAAGTTCCAAGGCGTGAAAGTGCCCAAGGACAATGGCAAGACTGAGAAGATGGTCTTGCTTGGGAAGATTTGAGGAGGAAGATGATGGGCGATAAACTTTTTCTAAATATGAAAGAAGACCATGTCGTTTTATTTGCTGATATTCTTGGCTTTAGTGAAGCGGTAAAAAAGAATGAGAGCGTGACAATTCATGACAAAGGCGGCATAATCGTAAATTTCCCGAGGATTTATCAAATATTTGTAGAAACATATTCGAAGGAATATCAAGAACATTTGGGAATTAAGCTGCTCTGGGTTTCTGATTCTGTTATCGTATCTGCTCCTATAGCAAATGTCGATGCTATCTTTTTTGTATTGAATGATTTTACAAATCAAATGTACTGTTCTGGCTTGCCTCTAAGAGGAGTGATAACCGTAGGAAAACTATACCATGAAGACAACGTGTGGGGACCTGCACTCGTAGAGGCGGTGGAGGACGAAAAGAATAGAGCTAAATATCCTCGTGTTATTCTAAAAAAAGAATATGTTGATAAGTTGAGTATAAACCCTCAATACAGACAATATATCGTTGAATCTGATATTGAGGACTATTGTCAATATGAGTTTTTAGATCAAAACATGGATGATTTTAAAAATAGAGGAGCGGATATGACTGCCTCGCTTTCTGTGTATAGTCAGTTTGTCGGGAGGCAATATAAAGAAAACCCTCTCCCGAGTGTAAAAGAAAAGTATAAATGGCTTGCCAAAAAGTTGTTAGATGCCGTCAATAGACATAGCACTTACATAGATGAGTATGTGTCTGCAAATGAAAGATGGAGTACAATTAGCGGAGAAGCTGAACGTTTAACAAGTCATATCCCTTTTAAAGTGTATCTTGAAAAAATAGTTCAAGATGGGGTGATGCCATGAACCTAACCGAAGTTAAAAAATCATTAGAGCGGCAGTTTGCCCGCGAGCTCATGCAGGGCAGTAAACGTAACATCGTATTTTGGTACGATGAGGAAGGTGTTTTTGTTGATTCCATTGATAAGCTGTCGCTCGATAATGTGAAGCTTATTAAGCTTTACGACAACAATATGTTTGCCATAAAGCTGTATATTGAGGAAACCGACCGGGAGAGCAATCTGTTGGTCTATTCTCCGTTGCCACGCCCCTCTAACAGAGAGAATTGGCTGACGGACACAATCAAATATAGTCAGACGTTCTCGACTGACGAAACCTCCTTGACCCTGCTAAATTATAAGATTGACAATGCACTCCGAGGCGTTGTTGCCAAGTACAAGATGTTCTTCCGTAACAATGAGCGGAGCAGGAGATTTGAAAGCTACGGTCTTGCTCCCTATTCGGAGCCGAAAATTGACCTCGGTGTATTGTCAGCACTCTGTAAGCTACCTGCTCCAAATCTTGATAATGTGGTACGAACCCTGCTTACCGAAATGGCAAACGGAGAAAGCACAATTTATGATAGCATTGCTAAGTTTGGCAACCTCGACGCATTTTGGTTATTGGTAAAAAATTTTTATGGATATAAATTCGTAGAGCAGAGTCTCGAAAGATTGGCCATCTTGCTGTTATGCAGCCATCTCTCACACAGCATTAACGGAAATATGCCGAAAGAATGGGATAATTATGTTTCGGATAACTCCAACTGTTATGTTTTTGTAGATAATTTTATGAAAAACAGTGAGTTCGTTGAGGATTACAATAATCTTGCTGACTTTGTTGCCCATAAGCTGGCATTGCCAGAGAGTACTGTAAAATGGACGATTGACCAAATCGCTGACTGTGACACCTTTGAGGAATTTGACACCAGCATCATCAATCGTATAACTACGAACATCACGCAGAATGCGGGAGAATTCGGGCATTATCGCAAGATAATCAACAGCAGGAAAAACCGGCGCTATTATCCCCAGTTTGAAAAAGAGTACGACGTGCTGCTCTATGCCTGTGAATATCTTGAACTGGCATTGACTTACAAGGATTTAAAGGGAACGAGTACATTGTCGCTCTTTGATAATTATGTCAAAAGCTATTATAAGGTGGATACCAACTATCGTCACTTCCTCTTGGCGTATGACAGACTCGATGATAACAGTGATTACAACGCTCTTTTTGACATGATTGAGAACAATTATACAAACTGGTATCTGAATGACCTGTCCATGAAATGGTGTGCTCTGTGGGATGACGAGAGCACCTGGCAGTTACCTGGAATCACGTCACAGCAAGGATTCTATGAAAAATATGCTCGTCGCTTTGTGGCTGATAATGAGCGGTTGGTTGTTATCATATCTGATGCTCTGCGTTATGAGTCTGCCGTCGAACTAAATAGCATCCTCAACCGCGAGCAAAAAGGTGCAAGCGAGCTTGATGTAATGCTCGGTGTTATTCCATCTTATACAGCGTTGGGTATGGCTTCGCTGTTGCCCCATAAACAGCTTGATATTACTGATAAAGCTGAATTTGAGATACAGGGCATATCAACAGAGGGAACGGAAAACAGGAACAAAATTCTTCGTTTAGTCAAACAAGAAGCCGTTGCTATTCAGTATGACGATGTAATGGCTCTTAAAAAGCCGCAGCTCAGTGAGAAGCGCTCGGGAATGAAACTGATTTATATTTACCACAATACAATTGATGCTCGTGGAGACAATGCGCCAACCGAAAACGAGGTTTTTGAAGCAACTGATAAAGCTTTCAGGGAGTTGTCGGGGCTTGTGCGCAAACTCCGCAATGATATCAGTGCAATCAATATCGTCATAACGGCTGATCACGGATATATTTATCGTCAGACGCCGCTTGCCGAGCGCGATAAGACCCCCAAGGAAAACATGGTCGGCATTAAATCGAAGCGCCGCTTTATATTGGCACAGGAGATCATCGAGAAGCAAGGCACTCAAAATTTTTCGATGG
>JAAZFB010000138.1 GCA_012511915.1 Clostridiaceae bacterium | reverse complement strand
CGGTCAAAGATAGTTTCTCCTGCGTTGTCTCCAATGATCAGAATGCTTTTAGCTGACTTAAGCTCTTCTTCGAGTAAATCTAGGTCGCTAACTGAAAACTCCTTTGAAAGCTCCTCTTGAATACTGCTTTCAATATCTATATTACTATAAATCGCCGAATCAATAATATTCCCTGTAGCTGCAATTTTCAACGCCCAGTACAATACGTTTTGTTTTTGCGCCAAATAATCATTGAGAAATGGTTGAATTTTCTTTGCCGATTCAATATCCCGATCTTTTATATGTTTATACGGATCGGATACCCCAGTAAGGCACTTAACAACTTCATGCATATCTTTAACAATATCCGGTGAGCTTCTGTATCTTTTAAAGTTAGCAAGAATATTTATTGATTCTTCCATAATTTTCGCATGCATTTCAGGCTTGACAGTCGCCATTCTCGCCGCTTCAAGCACCTGCCTTAGCACACATGGCAAGCAGTCAAGTAATATCTCCATCTTATCCCTCAATTTCTCTCATTACGTTAAATGCATTGCTTAACAGAAGATTATTAACATATTTCAACAAGGTAACAGCAGATTAATTTATATCAGACGCGCGTACGCCCTCTTTTCCCGCGTTCGGGGCATTGCTTTTTCATTAATCATCTGAAGACTGTCCAATATGTCTTGGATTTGGTCTCCCGGAAACCCAGCAAGAAGATTATCGTCAGGAATGCTGGTAGCATTCCTGCATCCGTAGCAGCCGAGACTAACATTGAGCTTCTGCCTTAAAAAAGGTACAACTGTCGTATCAACACAGGTACCGTTTGAAATGCTGGAAGAAAATTCGAGTCTGCCTCCGGTCTGATGAATGGTGGCAAGTGCCAACCACATCAGATGCTCGGGTACCGTTTCCAAAACAATGATGTCAGGGTCAAAATCAACTTCGGGCAGAGGTGCCAATGCAATTCCGGAAAACTGCTTCTGACTAAAGCGCGGCATCGATTCCATGGTCTTTTGCGCGCCTTCCTTTTGAAAGCTACCAAGTTGAGACAGGAACTCGCCGTTCATTAGTTTTTCAGGAACAGGAATAAACCCCAACGCCGAGGATCCGTTTGCGCATGCAACATTATCCGCTGTAGCCAGAAGCTTGTTGCCTTCGCGAGCTTTCATGATAAACTGGCAAAAAGTATATCTGTTGTTGCTGTTATAGCCGGATACTGATGTATTATCTTGAAGCAGCTTCAACCCGACCGCTTCGTTTTTGAGGCTCAATAAATCTTTTAGTCTATCTGATATAATTTTGTAGTCCAAGAACCCAAATCTCCTTTAACGTATTACTTGTGAATATTCCGTTTATAGAATTTTTTGCCTTCATATGTATACTCTATCAAACTGCCCTGATTGATAAGTTCAGAAATGACTGAGCGATTTGCGTTTCTCTTCTCAAGTAAGCTTTCTACGATATCCTCGCGGATCGGATGAACCGACGCTATACTTATAATATCATCCGCAATATCTTCGGTAAAGAAAAAGCCTTCTTCCTCTTCGTCGCCCGTAATGCATTCCACGTCTGTTCCCGATACCCCCCGAACGATGGCGGCGGCATTTCTCAGACTATCAGAGGATGCTCTTTTTACGTCTGGTTCTGCAGGCGGTCGGGTGGGGACAAGAAGGTACGCTTTTTGTGGTTGCACCAACGCCACCTGTTCCGCGATTTTTTCAATACAGGCTTCCTGATCGTTGATGCCTTCCACGAGCATCGTTTCGGTTACAAGCGTTCCGCGGAATGATTTGGAAAACTCTACGATACCTTTCAGAATATTCTGATGCTTCAGCATTCCGTGCGGCCTGTCGATTTTATGCCAGGTATCCTCGTCGGCAGCATCGATGCTGAGGGATACCCAGTCAGCGTCCATCAGATCTTGCTTAACCTCATCCATCCACAAAAGCGAAGCGTTCGTTATAACGGCAATTTTTGTATTATAAGGTTTCAGAAGCTCAATCGTTTTACCCAGGTTTATGTCCAGGGTAGGTTCGCCGTCCGGGACAAAGGAGAAATAATCAGCTTGTTTATTTTCCGTTTCAAGCTGCTTCAGCTTGATCTCAGCCTCGCGGCAAATGTCTTCCGGACTATAAAACGCCTGCCTTTTCACCTGCATTTGATTTGTTCTGCCAAGCTGGCAGTAAACACAGGAATAGGAGCAAATTTTCGGTGGAATATTGTTTATGCCGATGCTTTGTCCCAGCCGCCTTGACGGTACTGGCCCATATACGATCATTTGTATATAACCTCCGATCCCAAATCATTTTGATTGATAATGGAGTCCGGTATAACCTTGTCGATAAACAGAATTCCATCCAGATGATCAATTTCATGACAAAAGGCGCGGGCTAAAAGACCAAGCCCCTCCATTTCTATCGATTCGCCTTGTTCGTTCAATGCGTGAACAATGACCCGCTCAGGGCGCTTAACTCTTCCGTAGATCCCCGGAATGCTGAGGCAGCCTTCAAGCTCCTGCTGTTCGCCGGAGGCTTCAATGATAACGGGATTGATAAGCTTAAGAAGCCCTGTTCCGTCGTCGATTACAACAACTCGCCTCAATATACCAACCTGCACAGCCGCTAGACCGGCTCCGTTTGCAGCATACATCGTTTCCG
>JAAZFB010000137.1 GCA_012511915.1 Clostridiaceae bacterium | reverse complement strand
GGTAATAGCATTCATAAACAGCAGACAATACTGTAGATATGGAGCTAAAGGTTAAATATTTATCCGATAAAATAGGCAAAGAAATTCAGGCGCCTTTCTATGCAACCGATGGTTCTGCAGGCATGGATCTTGCAGCTTGCATTGATAATGATATAATATTAAAACCAGGGGACAGATATGCCGTCCCTACCGGTATTGCCATAGCCCTACCATCAAATGAATTTGTCGGTTTAATTATTGTACGAAGTTCATTTGGTTTAAAACACGGAATAACATTGCCAAATGCCGTAGGCGTTATAGACAGTGATTACCGCGGTGAAATATTGGTTGCGCTGACTAACATTTCAAATAAGCCATATACTATTAAAATGGGCGAACGAATTGCGCAACTTCTAATACTCCCTGTTTGCCTCGCAAACATTACTGTTTGCAACAATCTCCCTAAAACGCAAAGAGGTGAAGGCGGGTTTGGCTCAACCGGAAAATAACATAAATAAAAACTTTAATGAAGCCTTTTTTGTTGATAGAAAAGTATATCTTTCCTATCAACAAAAAAGATTACAACATAAAGAAGCGGAATGGAGATTATTATATGTCAGTTAGAGATATCGGTATTGATTTGGGAACTGCAAATGTTTTGCTGCATGTTAAGGGTAAGGGTATAGTAGTAAAAGAACCATCTGTAGTTGCAATAAATAAAGAAACGAAAGATGTTCTTGCAGTCGGCGACAACGCTAAAGAGATGCTTGGCAGAACTCCCGGAAACATTGTTGCGTTGCGTCCTATGAAAAATGGTGTAATTGCAGATTATGATATTACGCGGAAAATGATAAAGTATTTCATTCAAAAGGCATGCCCCAAATTCAGTTTTTTTAAACCGCGTGTTATAGTATGCATTCCATACGGCGTAACAGAGGTTGAAAAAAGGGCAGTTGAAGAGGCTGTTATGCAGGCAGGGGCAAAAGAAGCGTATATAATTGAGGAACCAATGGCTGCTGCTATCGGGGCAGGATTGTCGATTGAAGAGCCTATTGGAAATATGATAGTCGATATCGGTGGTGGCACAAGTGAGGTCGCGGTTGTTTCATTAGGTGGCATTGTTACGAGCGTATCTCTTCGCAAAGCAGGTGATGCTCTTGACGATGCGATAATGTTTTATATCAAAAAAAACAATAACCTATTAATAGGTGAACGAACCGCAGAAGAAATAAAAATCCAAATTGGCAGCGCATATGACACAGGCGAAGAACAAGAGATGGAAATTCGCGGCCGCGATCTTATTTCCGGTCTGCCAAAAACTATTACATTGACATCCGGTGAAGTCCGCGAAGCATTAAAAGAGACTGTTGCAGATATTATCGATTCTATAAAAGCTACACTTGAAAAAACTCCGCCTGAGCTTGCCTCGGATGTTATGGAAAGGGGAATTGTATTGACCGGAGGTGGGGCACTGTTAAGGGGCTTGGATAAACTTATTTCTATCCAAACAGGGATTTCGGTTTATGTGGCGGAAAATCCTCTTGACTGTGTTGTTATAGGTATGGGCACAGTACTAAATGAAATTACTACACTGAGAAAGGTATTAATATCGTTAAAATAATATTATTAAGCTCGTTAGCAGGTGTATTTTATTGAAAGAACTTTTTACAAATAAATACTTTATTTTAATGCTTATTGTTACGATAGTATTGCTAACCTTTACTGCGATATTTACTGTTGACCGACAAAGCATGACATTCGGAGAAGATTTAATAGGTTCTGTTATTACCCCATTCCAGGCATTACTAACATCTACAATAGGTTCCGCTGAAAATTTTTTCGGATATTTTTCTGATATAAACAAATTACGTTTAGAAAACGCAGCGCAAACAGATCAAATAAATTCACTGCAAAATACAATAAGGCAGTTGGAATATGATAGAATAGAAAATGAAAAGCTGAGGGAAATGCTGTCGCTTAAGGAGCAAAAACTCGAATACTCTATGACAGCCGCAGAAGTTATAGCAAAGGATGCCGGAGACTGGTATCATTCATTCATAATAGATAAAGGTTTAGACGATGGGCTCTCAATACGTTGCCCCGTCATTACAACAGCCGGACTTGTTGGGCATATATATGAGATCGGCGCAAACTGGGCAAAAATAGTAACTATAATCGATACTCTTAGCAGCGTTGGTGCAATGGTTACGAGAACAGGCGATGTCGCAGTGGTTGAAAGCGACGTAGAACTGCGTATGCAAGGTCTATGTGAAATGATGCATGTGGGCAAAAGCTCAAGTATTATGCAGGGTGATATTGTTGAAACGTCAGGGCTAGGTGGGATTTATCCCAAAAGAATACTTATCGGGAAAATTAAAGAAATACGCCCCGAATCCACAGGTGTCTCTCAGTATGCCATAATCGAGCCTGCGGCGAATTTTGAACGTATTTCAACGGTTTTTGTTTTAACCGAAGTTCCCGAAGAATAACCGGAGGTTAAAGTGAGGGGTGTTATATATACTGTTTTAGCAGTTGTATTCTGTGCATTACAAACTACCGTTTTTGAATATTTAAAAATATTCGGAGTCAGACCAAACTTGCTTATGGCATTGGTAGTTTGTGTGGCTCTGACACGCGGCAGTGTCCCGGCTGGCGCGCTGGGTCTACTGTGTGGTGTTATTACTGATGTAATGAGTGGCGGGACATTTGGTGTCAATTCACTATTAATGTTTTATGTAGGTGTGGGTGTGGGTTTTTTTCATGCCAAGTTTTACAGAATACGCAGTATTGTTGTTTTTGTGTTTTCACTAACCGCTTTTTTTACATATGCTATAATATATTATTTTCTTGTTTTCTACATTTGGGGTCAAGGCGATATGTGGATTACACTGATAAAAAAAATATTGCCCGAGTCTATATATACAGCTGTTTTATCAATCGGAGTTATCCGGATTGTGGGTGCAGTTAATTCACATTGCAAGATAAAGGGGGTTTTGAACAACTGAATAAACAACCTTTTGATAAAAATATTTTATTCAGATATGCCGTTTTGTTTGTAATAATTGCAATAGCCTCTATCGCTATTGTTTCAAGGCTTTTTAAGCTACAAGTAGTAATGGGCGACTATTACAAAGAACAATCGGAAAACCGATTAATCAGAACAATGCCCTTAAAAGCCCCGCGTGGTGAAATTCTTGACAGATACGGACGCCCCCTTATTACAAATCGGCAAGGGTTTAGCGTTGTTTTCTACAAAGAGTACATTCAATCGGAAAATTTAAATTCGTTAATATTAAAAACAGCCGACGCGGCAGAAGCACATTCAGTGATCTATATCGACACATTCCCTATTACCAAAACATACCCTTTTGAATTTGACTTTCCGAACACCGCAAACGAAGATATACAAGTCTTGGCAGACAAATTCAAACATGAAAAGAAAATTGATGTATCTGCCAATGCAAATGATGTTGTCAACTATTTTGCGGAACAATATAAGATAGATGGCGGATATACCACAGAGCAGCTTAGGAAGATTATCGGAATTAGATACGAAATGGAGAATCGCCTTTTTTCAAATAATGTACCCTATACCTTTGCAACTGATGTAAGCATCGACTTTGTAACATATATTAAAGAACAACAACAAGATTTTCAAGGCGTAAGTATTTTAGTGGAGCCTATACGTGAATACGCAAACAATACCCTGGCGGCTCACATACTCGGCAGAGTCGGTGTAATGTATAAAGAAGAATATCAACAGTTAAAAGATAAAGGATATAATATAAACGATTTAATAGGCAAAGATGGTATTGAAAAATATTTAGAAGACAGTTTAAAAGGTGTAGACGGCACCTCAAGCGCAGAACATAATATCGGCGGGGCTATGTCAAGGGTCTTGGAAAGCCGGCCGCCAATACCGGGGAACAATGCAATATTGACATTAGACTTACATCTGCAACAGGCTTTAGAAAGTTCGCTTGGTGATATGATAAGCAAACTTCAAACAAAAGCCGGCAATAAAGATGTTATCACAGGTTCGGGTGTTGTAATTGATGTAAATAACGGCGAAGTGTTAGCAATGGCATCGCACCCCACTTTTGACCCTGCAAGATTTAACGAGCAATGGGCTTCTTTAAGTCATGATAACAGCCGTCCTATGTGGAACAGAGCAATAGCCGGACAATACGCACCCGGTTCGGTATTTAAGATATTATCCGCATTTGCAGCATTGGAATCAGATACTGTTAGTCCCGATGATACAATAAATTGCTCCGGTGTTTACAGATTTTATGCATCGTCAGGTTACACACCTGTTTGTTGGTATTATTCCTCTTACGGCAGGGGGCATGATGCGCAAAATGTTACACAGGCACTCGAGAACTCATGCAATTACTACTTCTACGAAGTCGGCAGAAGAATGGGCATAGATACTTTATACAAATACGGAAAAAAATTTGGATTAGGTGAATACACCGGGATCGAATTATCGGGTGAAGAAAAAGGAAACTTTGCATCCCCGGAGTATCGGGAAAAAATCGGTACTGTTTGGTACCCCGGCGATACCCTGCAAGCTGCGATAGGACAATCTGACCATCTTTTCACTCCTATACAGCTTGCCAACTTTATGGCAACAGTTGCAAACGGCGGAAAACGACATAAGGTTCATTTAATAAAAAGCATAAAATCATACGACACTGCTGAAACAGTTTACGAGAATAAGCCCGAAATAATCGAACTCATAGATGTCGAATATCCAAATTATAAGGCGATAACAAACGGTCTTAGAAAAGTATCTGAAACCGGCACAGCAAGTGCCGCTTTTTCCGGTTTTGATGTCTCGGTAGCAAGCAAAACGGGTTCTGCCTCTGTCCCGAGCGGTGCGGCAAACGGCTTATTTGTAGCTTTTGCGCCTTTTGATGACCCACAAATTGCATTAGCGTTAGTTGTTGAGCACGCAGGTAGCGGTAGCGCAATCGCCCCCGTTGCGCGTGATGTGATAAAAGCATACATGATGGGTGAAACGGTAGACGACCAAATTAGTCCATATAATGAACTTATAAAATAGTGTTGTATGAAAGGAAATAACCTATATGGCAAATGTACTGGCAATTGTATCCGGTAAAGGCGGGGTGGGTAAAACCACCGTAACCGCAAACATAGGTATTGCACTTGCGGCAATGGGCAAAAAGGTGCTTCTTATTGATGCGGATGTCGGGCTGAGAAATTTAGATATTGCGCTTGGAATGCAAAACAAAATTGCTTATCATTTTCTCGACGTTATAAATAATCATTGCGACTTATCAAAGGCTATTGTAATTGACGAAAAATATTCCGGACTTGCACTGCTCTCCGCACCGCAATTTAATAGCATTTCTGACATTGATAATAACCTTTTTAAAAAAATGATTAACGATGCGTCGGGGCTATATGATTATATACTGATTGACTGTGCTGCGGGAATAGGCAAATGCTTTGAAATGTCTACAAGCGCAGCAGATCGTATTATAGTTGTTGCAATGCCGGATGTGTTGTCAATCAGGGATGCAGACAGGGTTGCTACAAAACTTGAAAACCAAAATATTAAAAATGTTTTTTTAGTAATCAACAAAATTAATATTGACATGATAAAAAAAGGTGATATGATAGATATTGACACAATTATTAATCGCGTTGCCATTCGACTCATCGGGGCAATTCCCGAAGACAGGCGTATTGCTTTATCAATTGGAAGAGGAAAACCCGCAGTACTTCTTCCT
>JAAZFB010000014.1 GCA_012511915.1 Clostridiaceae bacterium | reverse complement strand
GCTTTCAAAGCAAGCTGTGTTGCAGCGTATTGACAGGATACCCGTCAAAACCATACGAGGCGTTATTTATGACAGGAAAATGCGCGGCATAACCGAGGGCCAATGCACATTACATGCGGCAGTAGTACCGAACGAATGTGAGGACAAAGCGGAAGTCAGCCATTTAACCGGTCATGCCATTACAAACGAAGACATTCAGGTTTTCCCGCTTAAAACGGTAACAGAGCAGCAGGCAAAGCTTGTAAAAATGAAAGGTGTTACGCTATTCAACGTCAGCAACAGATATGACCAAAACGGCTTTTTATGCCATGTTATCGGGTACACTTCTGACGACGGCGGGTTTGGAATAGAGCGTGCTTGTAATGACTATTTGGAAATACAAGAAAGCGACAGCATTTCTATGATAAAAAATGCCAACCGTGAAATAATAACAGGCTTGGGATATAACAGAACAAACAAAAAAACATATAAAGGTATTAAACTATCAATAGATTATCATATACAAAAAGCAGCAGAAACCGCAATGGATAAAAGTATCAAAAGCGGTGCGGCAGTAGTTGTGGAAGTCGCAACGGGGGATATACTTGCAATGGTAAGTCGTCCGGGCTTTACCCAGTTGCAGATGGCGCAATACCTGCTAAGCGATGAGGGTGAATTTATAAACCGTGCTATTACGCCTTATGACATAGGCTCCGTGTACAAAACGGTAGTTGCCGCCGCCGCATTAGAAGAGGGCTTGTTCACGCCGAATTCACTTTTTGATTGTTCAGGTAAGCTTGATATTTGCGGACAAGAATTTGTGTGCAACGAGGAAAACGGCCACGGTAGCATAAGCTTAGAACAGGGTTTTGCATTATCGTGTAACACAGTGTTTTATAACATAGGGCAACAATTAGGTGCCAATGCATTATATAAGTATTCAAAAAAGTTTGGTCTTTTGGACCAAGTGCTTGATATTCCGGAATTTTGGGAAAAAAGCGGCTATGCCCCCATCGAAGCAAATGAACGTGAAACTGCAAATTTATCAATAGGTCAGGGGAAAATAGGAATAACACCCCTTGGTGTTGCTGATATGTTTTGTACTATTGCAAATGGCGGGATACGCCAAAAGTTATCGCTGATACGCGGAGTTGTGGACGAAAACGGCGTTTCGAGCGATATACCACAAAAAAGCTTAGGCAGGGTGATAAGCAATAAAACAGCTGTTACACTGCAAAAGATGTTAAAAAATGCTGTGAATGAGGGTACGGGCAAAAATGCATTTATAGACGGTTGGGGCGCGGCAGGCAAAACGGGCAGCGCACAAACAGGTTGGGAAAAAGACGGTGAAATAATGGTGCATGGTTGGTTTGCCGGTTACTTTCCGGCAGATAATCCAAAATATGTCTGCGTTATACTTGCACAAAACGGTAAAACGGGTGCACTTTGCGCAGCACCGGTGTTTAAAGCAATAGGCGACCAAATCAAAAAGTTAGAGTAAAAACTAAATTAATTCAGATATTTCTGAAAATTTGTCAATATCCAGATTTTCACCGCGGATGTTCTCGTTACCGCATACCTTTTTAACAACATGTCTTATATCATCCTTTGGGGTATCAAAAGCCGAACTCAGAGCATTTACAAGCGTTTTTCGCCGTTGCCCGAATGCCGCCCTCACCACCTTAAAAAATCGCTCTTCGTCTGCAACCTGGGGTTTTATATGGTTTTCAATATCAAAATACACTACCGCTGACGTTACCTTAGGCTGCGGATAAAATGCTGTTGGGGGCACTGTAAAAATCAGTTTTGGGGTGCTGTGGTATTGGCACGCAACGGAAAAAGCCCCATAATCTGACGCGGAAGGTGCAGCAACAATTCGCCTTGCAACCTCGTTTTGCACCATAACGGTTGCGGAGCGTAACGGCAACTTGTCTTCAAAAAACTTCATTATAAGGGGTGTTGTTATATAATAAGGCAGATTTGCCACAATTATGACACGTTCGCTTGAAATGTTTTGTGCAATTACTTCGTTTAAGTCGCATTTTAAGGCATCCGATTGAATGATTTTTACATTATCATACCCGTTAAATACGCCTTCAAGATGCACTACCAGGTTTTTATCCAATTCAATTGCTATAACTTCTTTGGCAAACTGTGATAATATATGCGTAAGCGCACCTGCACCGGCGCCTATTTCCAAAACACCGGTATTATTATCAACACCTGCTGCAGCAACTGTTTTGCGCAGAATGTTATCGTCCGTGAGGAAATTTTGCCCAAGTGACTTATTTGGTTTTTGATTATTATGCTGCAACTGCTTTAATAAATCTATCGAATTCATTTTTCTACCTTCCGTATACACTTTATACTAAATTCAATCAAATATAACACTATATTTAATTGAATTTAGTATTACTATAACACAAGTATGCGTTTATCACAAGGGAGGCTACAAAACAAAAAATATTTTTGCTGTTGTACAGTTTAATTTTTTATGTTATACTTTATTTGGGTGTTTATTATGCAAATTATTGGTATAGATTACGGTGATTCAAAAACAGGGGTTGCACTCAGCGATTCCCTTGGTTTGATGGCGCACGGGCTAAAAACTATATTCTCATCAAGCGTAAAAAAAATAATAAATGAAATAAAACACATTGCAAATCAATACAATGTCGGTATAATTGTGGTTGGTTTGCCAAAGAATATGAATAACACATTAGGCGAAAGAGCTAAAATTACGCTTGAATTTATAGACCGTTTAAAAGAAGCCCTTTCGTGCGAAGTAGTTACATGGGACGAACGCCTTTCCACCGTAAGTGCAACTAATATTCTGAACGAAACGGACAAAACGGGCAAAAAAAGAAAAGCAATAATAGACACCGTTGCCGCTGAAATTATTTTGCAAAGCTATTTGGATTATAAAAGAAAATTAGATGAAACAGGAGGTAATATGTACAATGGACGAACAGACAGATAACAGGTTAATAGAACTTACCGATGAGGAAACGGGCGATAAGATGACGTTTGAATACCTTGATACCATCGACTATCAGGAACAAAGTTATTTGGTGCTAACCGAATATGATGAACAACAAGATGAAGCAAAAGTATATGATGTGTATGTTATGAAATTTGTAACAGAGGATAACGGCGAAGACGCGTTGGAATTTGTAGAAGATAGCAACGTAGTTAACGCGGTGTTTGATATGTTTAAAGACAACGCAAAGGACTACTTCGAATTTGTTGAAGGATAAAATTTGCGACTGAAAAAATAATAATTACCCTTGATTTTTAGCTGACAATGTTTTATAATATAGTCAAGGAGATGTTGTTATTAATGGCTTCTCTAAGACGTTCCCTGAGGTGTGCGTGAG
>JAAZFB010000136.1 GCA_012511915.1 Clostridiaceae bacterium | reverse complement strand
TCTCGTATATTGTTACCAACAATATTAACCGCTTCGTTCAAATGACCTATAACCATCATATCGAAGTTGTCCAAATCTAATTCATCAATATTGTCAATTAAAAAATCTCTATTTGATTCTATGCCTAAAACTTTATTTGTTGTTGCACCCACTCTGCCTGAAATACGCAAATCATACACCTTTGTTATTTTGCAGATCATAAGTTCATGAAATCTTACCAAACTGTGCATTTCTTTATTAAATGGGAAAATTGCAATTCTTCCAGGAGTATCATCTGGCAGATATTTTTTTGCTCATAATTCTTATTTACATCGTCAATCACTCTCTTCGCTCTTCTTCGTAAGAATAATTTAGCTTGATCCACTGAGGAAAACTTTTGTTCACTTGCCATCAATATACCACTGACATGTGCACATGCAAAACTGCTTCCCTCAGTAAACAAATAATCTGGTTCAACCCAACATACCCTTTGATTTGAACCATTTGCTAATATGTTTATGGTATCACTATTAACATATTCTATTTCATTATTTTTTAAACGACTATCACTATCCGCTACACCAATTATGTTATCGAAACAAGCTGGATATGACAATGAACCCAAGTTATCATGTGCAGAAATCATTATAACTCCTTTTTCTGTTAGCCGCTTGCAAGCTATGTACAACTCACGTTTATCCTCAACAATAGAAATACCTAAACTAAGATTAACTATATAGCAATCAATATTATCAGTAATAAAGTTCAATGCAGAAATCAAGTTACATGGATCTGAACAGTTATTGTCACGATCAAAAAGCTTAATTACATAGAATGTAGCATCTTGTGCATAGTTATAAATGATGCCTATTATCGCAGTACCATGCCCTAAATTATCACTTATGTCATCCAGGGCATCCCCTTTAATCATAGAATGTCCTTGAATCCGCACCCCTTTTAAGCTGGGGTGCTCAATATTTACTCCTGAATCTATAACCACAATCTTTTTCTTTCTGTTTGTCATAATTCTCTCCCAAGCGGTAATCTTGTTTAATGGGCACTCTATGCCTGCCATTCAAGACATTTTATATAATAATATAAATAGTTTTAAATTGTATCGTATATCCACACTATCCATCATCACTTCGTTCCCATCACCGATAATAACAAGACTGTTTCTCATACATATCGTAATACAAGCCTTTCGCTTTCATAAGCAAAGAGTGGTCCCCTTTCTCTACCAGTTTCCCTTCGTCAAACACTAGGATTTTGTTGCAAAAGGACGTGCTTCCCATTCTGTGGGACACGAATATGGCTGTTTTCGCTTGACAAAACCTCTCTACCCGTCGGTATATTTCCCGCTCCCGAATGGGATCGAGGGCAGCGGTGGGTTCATCGAACAATATGATTGGACTGTCTTTATAAAAAGCCCTTGCCAAAGCTACGGACTGCCGTTCTCCCCCCGAAAGTTCCACAGCATGCTCAGAAAACTCCCTACCAAGATACGTATCCACGCCTTGTGAACATTTTTCTACCACATGGTCCAGCATTGTCTGTTCTATTACACGATGAAGCTTTTCGGTATTAACAGCATCGTCGAAGCAAATATTTTCTTTGAGCGTATAGGAAAACGGTTGCTAGTCTTGGAAAGGACAGCAAAATAACTTCAAATACTCTATATAATCATAGCTTTTTATGTCCTTATTGTTGAAATATATTGCGCCTTCCGTGGGATCATGAAGCCGCAATATAAGCTTTATAATCGTGGATTTCCCTGCGCCGTTATCTCCGACGAGTGCAACCTTCTCTCCTGGCTCAATCTTAAAATTCACATTGACAATGGCGGGCTGCGTCTGCGAAGAGTAAGTAAAGGACACATTGCGAAACTCCAGTACTCCTTGTCCGGCTTGCGGCGTAGATGTTTGATAATCCGGATGTAACATATTTTCTTCTATGTCCATGTAGTCCGAATAATCTTTGTAGTAATCAGCCACATCGGAGAGTTCCACTAAGTTGTCGAATATTTCCTGTACTACAAAAAACATCTCTTTGGATGCGCTTACATACATTAAAAACCACCCTATTGCGATATTACCCGAGCGGTATCCGGCGATTGCCACGATATATGTAATGATAAGTTGAAAGAAATAAATGCTTCGCTGTAAAAAAGACCATCTCCAAAGCTTTTTTTCACGCGATTCAATTTGGCAAAGATATTCCGATTGCACTCTTCTATATTTTTGAATGAGAAATTCATCCGCATGATAAGCACGAACCTCTTTCCCGAGCTTTTGATTCTGCAAAAGTTCCTTACAGTAATTTGAACGACGCTTGGCTTTGCTCTCTAAAATATGTGAATCATGTGCAACTTTAAGCTTCTTTCTTTCAATATATGCGGACGCACAAGTCATGGTAAGTGTTACAAGGCATACCCACGGGTTCAGCATAATAAAGATGGCAGACATCGTCGCAAGCGATAACATGTTCCCAAGCAAGTCTGTACAGATGACATAGCCTACATCATTAAACTCCCATACACTCTCCTTGGCTGCTTCCATCATATCTAGTACTTCAACATTTTCAGTATCCGGATAGTCCAAGGACATCGCTTTTTTGTTTATCTTGTTCATTCTAAGATTGATAGATTGATACCCATATGCTTCCCGAATTAAATTCGTTCCTCTGTCCACTCCAGTCAGCAGAGGAACCATTATCGCATATATACCTACAAGTATCGCAATTTTCGCCCAGCCGGTATCAACGAGCGCATTGACTATCATCGCGGGAAGGATTACTTCCAGCACGGTCTTCAACTTGAAAAAAATGCCGCCAACAGCCTCGTATAATGTCAACTTGGGGCACTCTCGAAATTGTTCATACCAAATCTTTATAATTAATTTTGCCTTTTTAAGAACCATAGATTTTTTCATACACAAACACCGTCCGTTCCGTGGTTGACGTATAATTCCGCCTGCTGCTCGAACATATATCTGTAATGACCATTCAATGCCATAAGCTCCTCGTGATTGCCGCGTTCAATAATTCCTCCTTTGGAAAAAACAAAGATATCATCACACAGTCTACAACTTGCGAAGCGGTGTGATATATATACAACTCCCTTCTCACGACTGATTTTCTGAAAAGACCGGTACAAATCAAATTCACTCTGCGGTGAAAGAGCTGCGGTCGGTTCGTCTAATATTATGTATTGCGCATTCTTATAAAGCGCACGGGAAATAGCCAACTTCTGCTTTTGTCCTCCAGAAAAGTCTACACCGCTTGGAGAATACGCAGTACTCATGCAGGTCTTTTCCTTTTCGGGAAGGTGCTCCACGGCTTCTTCCAATCCCATGCCTTCTATAGCATAGCGCATGAGTTCTATATCCACATCATCGCTCATTGCAATGTTCTCATCCAGTCCGAAACCTAAAATATGAAAATCCTGAAAAACCGTTGCGAAATGCTTACGGTAGCAATCCATGTCGATGTTGGTTAAATCAATACCATTCACAGTAATTCTGCCTCCAGTCGGCTTATATAAACCCATAAGGAGTTTAATAAATGTTGTCTTCCCAGCGCCGTTTTCGCCCACCACGGCATACTTTACGTCAGGCTCAATCGTTAAGTTTATATGGGATAGAGCATATTCTTCACGATTCGGGTAGCAGTAAGAAACATCCTCAAATCGTATTGTGATCGGTTCTTCGGGCATACTGTTTTTTTGATTTTTCGGTATCGGAATATCCAAAAAGTTACGGAGACTTTGAAGATATTTCGTTGTGTCCACTACAGAAACAAGCCCGTTTACAAGCAGAATACTTGACATTCCGAATACAGTAACCGCCGTGCTGTATACCGTAAAATCAGCAACGGATATAGTACCGCTTATGACACCTCGCGCCAAATATATATATGCTGCTGAAAGTTGAACTCCTTGCAATATGTAAGTCCATGCAACAGACTTAATGGATTTTATTGCCGCACTTCTCCACAAGTTACACATCTGTTGTGCATAGAACTCAACTTTGTGTGTTACATAGCCTAAAAGTCCGAATATGCGAATTTCTTTGGCATATTCTTTCTTAGCAAGCTCGTTCCTTGCGTAAAGGAGTTGCCGTTGAGCCGGTGTCTCCGTCTTGTGGCGCTCATATATATGACGCATACGAAAACTTTCGCCAAAAGCGTTAGCCGCAACAACAAGTACAAGAAGCAAAATTACTATTACATTAAGCTCCCTTAAAATATACAAAAGACCTACCATTGTGAACAGTGAGGAACAAATTTTCTCCGTCTCTTCTATAATCTTCGTCGTTTTCTTCTCGTCTATGCTAGTGATGGCAAACTGATACTCATTTAGTGTTTCCGACATTTCAAGGCGCTGACAGTCTATCTTCATGAGGTGTGCCCCGACTTTTTCGACAAAATGACCCCTTATTCTTTCTTCAAACGGGATTTTGCGACGCTTTATCCCATCATTAAGCACACCGCCTAAAAAAACTGTTGCGCAAAACGTAAGTGCAAACAGCAATGCAACCTTAAAATTTCCCGTCATAAGGCAATCAACTATGCTACCCGGGATTCTTACAAGCACAAGCGGAATAGCCACTCCAACTACAATAGAAAGTACAGTAAAAGCGAAAAATCCTTTTTTGCTCTTCCGTATCTCACGAACAACGAAATTTATACAATTTGAAATTCTCTTTATCTCTTTCAACAAACTCATATGTTTTTCCTTCTGTTGTGGGTTGCTGCGCAATCGTAAGATTTAAAATACAAAGCAACCTTAACTCTACATGAATGCGCAGCAACCTCCTTGGATTTGATGATTTTATCATCATTCATACAGGCTACCTTTAGGGATTAGCAACAACCTTCATACTTTTTGCACGGAACAACATGATAGCAAGCACTAAGTTCCTTACGCATGGTCTTTTTTAACTGCTTTTTCATACCATCTCTCCTTTCAAATAGATTTCCATATATGCACAGCGAAAATTATATTACTTCTTTTGCTCTAAGACGACTAAAATCTGGTTAACAAAACCATTCAAGCTAACTAAATTATCGTAAAATAAATACTCGCTGGGTATGGCAATATTTAAAGTATCTTCAATTTCAACAATCAGCATGATAAACATTATCGACTCCATTGCCAACGACTGTAAATTCACATCTTCAGATGAATCATCAACAATAACACCAATAGATTCTAAAGTATTGATCACCATTAGCCTTACATCACTGAAATTGTACATATATTCTCCTCCTCACTTATCGTGTTGACCACCAAGGATAAAAGTGCATTAATTCCATTTTCCAAGAAGCAAACCCGAGTACCATAAATAATCCGTTTTTGAGGACATGTTCCACCGAGACACACTCCCCTCAATGGACAACTTATACATTTGCCTTCTATATCAAAGATTTGATTACTCCATTCGAGCGTAGCCATATCTGTAATAAGCATTCCATCTGCTAACCACCCAACCGATAACACTGGTGAGCAGGTATCACATTTACTTACCTGACCATCAATACCTATTGTCCACCTGTTAGCATAGCATGCATGGCACACTTTTCCCCCAAACTCCAACTCATTTATATTCCCCCAAAATTTTAATTGAAGATTAAATTCCGAAACAATTTTATAGAGTATGTCCAAACCAAAATCTTTTAAGAGAACTGATTTAATGTTCTCAATCCGCGTTCCACCCCAATCATAAACAGGTTTTATCAAAAGTGAGAAACGTTTATCGCTACCAAACAAAGTGTCTAAGGTAAGATAGAATTTTTTAAGACCCATTATGGATTCTTTGGTAACATTTGTTCTAATCAATATTGAAACAGAGCTATGATGTACCAAATCTCGTATTGAGATTAAATTTCCCATTATTATGTCATTAGATGGTTGCCCATCCAATGTATGTCTGTACTTATCGTGATTTTCCTTGAGACCATCCAATGTAATAGTATAATCAACAACATTACATACAATCAGTCGGCTCATATTTTCAGGAGTTAGCAAATATCCATTTGTCGTAACTTCAGCCCAAAATACTTTTTTAGACTGTCGGCAAGCTAATTTTATCTGTAATGAAATTTCTTCTATTATATCCATTTCTAATAGTGGTTCTCCACCAAACCAGCTTATTTTAACACCTTGATATTTAAAAAGCTCCCGCTTCACAAACTTGACAATACTTTCTGCTGTTTTTTGTGATAAACTCTTAGGCTGATGTTGTTGAAAACAGTATTCACAGCAAAAATTACAATTTTCGGTAACATAAATTACCAAATAAAGATATCTGCCGAAAATTAAGTCGGCCATCTTAAAATTACATACCGCAGTTTCATTCAACTTGTTATCAACCAAATGCCCTCTGCTC
>JAAZFB010000001.1 GCA_012511915.1 Clostridiaceae bacterium | reverse complement strand
TTGCTTCTGATGACGGTGTTTTCTTTACACCAAAATCACTGGTTAAAATGATTGTTAATATTATTGAACCTACTCATGGAACCGTTCTTGATCCCGCCTGCGGAAGCGGTGGTATGTTCGTATCTTCAAGTGATTTTGTCAATGCTGAAGGAATTAATGCCAACTCCGCAATGACTTTTTATGGTCAGGAAAAGGTTGAGTTCAATGCTAAGCTCTGTATCATGAATATGGCTGTTCATGGATTGAACGCGAAGATCAAATCTGGCGATGAAGCCAATAGCTTTTATCACGATGCGCACAATTTAGAAGGCTCCTGTGATTATGTTATGGCAAATCCTCCATTTAACGTGGACAAGGTAAAATCAGAATCCACTCAAAATGCAGGACGCCTGCCCTTTGGTCTGCCAGGTGTAAACGCAAAAAAAGAGGTATCCAATGGTAACTACCTTTGGATCTCCTATTTCTACGCCTATTTGAACAATACAGGACGAGCCGGATTTGTTAGGGCTTCCTCCGCTACCGATAGCGGCAATAAGGAACGTGATAGTAGAAAGCAGTTGATTCGGACTGGCCATGTGGACTGTACTATGTCAGTTGGAAATAATTTCTTCTATAAAGTATCATTACCTTGTTCACTCTGGTTTTTTGACAAGGGTAAAAAGGATGAACTAAAGGACCGGGTCCTATTTATTGATTCTCGTAATTACTACACAGTAGTAGACCGAACGCTAAACGAATGGACTGAATGGCAGATGAAAAACCTCAATGCCATTGTTTGGCTTTATCGTGGTGAAACTGAAAAATATCAAGAGCTAATTTCGGCTTATCAAACTCAAATTGTAAATGACTGTATAGAATTGGATACAGCGTTTGAGAATATTTCAGGAATGCTGAACGGATACGGAGATCCCCTCAAGGGAGTGCGTCAGCACATAGCTGATACTATAAAACAAGACATCAACATTAATCAGCTTCTTCCATTAAACGAGGTGCTCAAACATTATACCGTTGAACTTAACGCAGCTCTTAAAGCCTTTAGTTCATATGGTGACGATCTTGATAAAGCTGAGGCAAAGGAACTTGCAAGGTCCATAGATGACTCTGCAACTACCTGGGACCGTTTCAAAAAGATGCTTTCTACACGTGTTGAAGAAGTGGTAGCGCAAATAAAAGCCTGTCGCTCAGTGATCAAAGATGCAAAATGGCTCATCGAAAAATTTGGTGAAGGTATTTATTTTGATGTACCTGGGTTATGTAAAATTGCTAACATTACTGAGATTGAGGAAAAAAACTGGAGTTTGACACCAGGTGCATATGTTGGCGTTGCCCCTTTGAAAGAGGATGATGAGAATTTTGAAGAAAGAATGGTCGAAATCCATCAAGAGCTACTGACACTTCAGTCAGAGGCTAATAGATTGATGGATACCATTTCGACTAATTTCGAGGGGTTAGGAATATGATTGACGTTAATTACATTTCCGCCTCAGACTTTTGCGATTCAGTACGCGATGGTACACATGATACACCAAAGCAAACTAATTCGGGTTATAAACTGGTAACTTCAAAGCACATTAAAAACGGTCAGATCAACTCGAATGAAGGATATTATATTTCTGAGAAAGACTTTCATAAAATTAATGAACGTAGCTTGGTAGAACAATGGGATGTCTTGATGTCAATGATCGGTACTATAGGAGAAGCTGCAATAGTAAAAGAACAGCCAAATTATGCAATTAAAAATGTTGCGCTTTTCAAATGCGGTGATGAGCAAAAGGCAAAATGGCTCTATTACTATTTATGTAGCCCAGACGGCAAAGGACAGTTGTTTGGAAATCAAAAGGGTGCAAGTCAACAATTCGTCTCTTTGACACAACTACGCAATTTGCAAATA
>JAAZFB010000135.1 GCA_012511915.1 Clostridiaceae bacterium | reverse complement strand
TTCGCCGGCAAGCGAACCTACTGTTCCAATCTCGACCTGTCCTTGGTTTCTCATATAAGTAGACACGCCCTCTTTTACGCTCAGCACTGTATTGGTAAACACCTTTACGCCGTCAACCACATTGTAATGCAAGCCCTCCACACCATAACCGTTGAGTGTTCTGCCTTCCTCACTCAGCCAAAAATCAAAATATTTAATGGTAGCCTCCGGGTACTTATTATCCTTTGAAATTCCCCAAGCCATACCATGCATCAAGCCTCTTACCGCTTTTTCTTTTATGACTCCGTTAATATCCGCTGGGGGTGTTATTGGAATAAAGTTCAGCCCCGGTGCATTTTCGGCAAACTTATCATTATAACTTGCCGTGGAGGAAAACCAATCGTGAGTACATCCTCCCTTATCGGTGCTTAAAAGCTGATCACGCGCCTGCTGACCTCTTGAAAATATTTCAGGGTCAATAATACCCTCTTTATACCATTTTGCAAGCTCCCTTATGGCGTTTTTATACGCTTGCTCAGTCTGCCCGAAAACGAGCTTTCCATCCTTATTAAGTCTCCACCCGTTATCAGCGTCAAACAGCTGAAGTATGTCAGAAATTCCTTCAGCTCTTTTAAATAAAGGTATTTCGTCTGCTGCACCGTTTCCATTAGGATCGCGCTGCTTAAATGCAAGCAATACATCATGAAACTCCTGTACCGTAGTCGGACGCTCAAGACCTAATTTATCAAGCCAATCCTGGCGTATAAACCACCCTTTAGCCGGAATGGCTCTTTCGTCTATGCCTGAAAGCGAACCCGGAATAAAATAAATATGACCATCCGTTGCGGTGGCGGATATTCTTGCGTCCGGGCATTGCTCAAAGAACTTCTTGATGTTGGGCGCGTGCTTGTCAATCAAGTCATCAAGCGGGATTAAGCCTCCGTCCTTCGCAAGTGTCATCAGCGTTGGGGTTGTGTAGTGAATAATATCGGGCAGGGTGTTCTCGACAAGCATTGTACTGTATGCCTGACCACTGTTAGATATTGTTTCTGAAACCGTACCCCTAAGCTTGATTCCTGTAATCTCCGCCGCTTTCTGGAATAACGGCCATTCGTCATCATATACACAATAATCAAAAAAGTGCATATGTATTGTAAGCTCCTCCGGTGTTTCTATATTGGAGGTCGTTGAGCCACTACACCCTGAAACAAGTGCGACAGTCATTGCCGTTGCAATAACCAATGAGGTGATTTTTTTGAAGTTCACTAAAATCCTTCCTTTCTTTTTACATTATAAAATATTTTTACCCTTTTATTGCACCTACCATTATTCCCTTTACAAAATACTTCTGAATAAATGGATATAATATTATCATAGGCATAACCGCGATTACCATTGTCGCGTATATCATTGTTTCCCGTGAAGTTGTTATATAATCTATCATACCCGCCTGACTGTTGTCCGCGTTCATTTCCACGACAAGCTTTTTAAGTACAACCTGCAGTGGTATCTTTGCTTTGTCTTTCAATATAAGCATTGCCCAAAAGAATGAGTTCCAACGCCCTACAAAGTAGTACAGCGAAATAGTCATAATTGCCGGAACTGACAGCGGAATAAATATATTAAGCAATATTCTGAAATGACTTGCACCGTCTAATTTTGCAGACTCTTCAAGTGAATCGGGAATTGATTCAAAAAACGTTCGCATAAGCACAACATTAAATGTAGATATACAACCAATTAAAAATATAGCTATTCTTGAATCCAAAAGATGCAAATTCCTTATATTAATATAATTGGGCATCATTCCCGGCCCGAACCACATCGTTATAAGGATAAGCCACGTTAGAAACTTTTTGCCCTTCAGATATTTCTTTGACAGAGGATATGCCCCTATAATCGTAAGCACCATGCTTAATACTGTTCCGCCGACTGAATATACAATTGTATTACCGTAAGAGCGCCAAATTGCATAATCATCATAGCTCCACATTTGCTTGAAAGCATCTAGCGAAAAATCCACCGGCACAAGCAGCACCTTTCCGCTGCTAACTGCCGATGTACTGCTAAAGGATGCTATAGTTACATACCACAGCGGATATATCGATACAATTATTACAAGTACCATTAATATTACATTACATGTATCAAATAAAACCTCTGACGGTTTTCGTTTTATCATCTTGCTAATGCCTCCTTTATACTATTAGAATAAGCTTGTTTCGGTAACAGCCTTTGAAAACTTGTTTGCAAGAAGTACAAGTACTAATGATACAACCCCCTCAAACAAACCTACTGCTGCCGCAAATGAATACTGTGGGGTGGCACTTTCAAGCCCAACACGGTAAACATACGAGCTTATTACATCTGCTGTTTCATATGTAATAGGCTGATACAAAAGGATTATTGATTCCATGCCTAAACTCATAAGGTTGCCTATCCTCATAATCAGCATTATAGCTATAGTCGGCATTATTCCGGGAATGGTTACGTGTAAAAATTGTTTGAATCGTCCTGCTCCATCGATCCGGGCTGCCTCATACAGGTAACCGTCTATCGAGCATAGTGCCGATGTGTATATTATCGCTCCAAAACCTATTCCCTGCCAACCTCCCATAGTAATATATATTGTTCTGAAATATTCCGGCTTTGCTAAAAAGTAAATCCGCTCCGCACCAAATATATCTCGTACCATGTTTATAATGCCGGCAGTCGGTGACAGAATCGAAATTACCAAACCTACAACAATAACTGTTGAAATGAAATGCGGCAAATACGATGCCGTTTGAACAATTGTTTTGAATCTCTTGCTTCGCAACTCATTGAGTAGCAGTGCAAATATTATTGTTAGAGGAAATACAGTTATTATGCTAAAAATGTTTATCAGTATGGTGTTTCTTATAACACGCCAGCAATATGGGCTTTGGAAAAAGTTTATAAAATGCTTTATTCCCACCCATTCACTTGCAGTTATCCCCTTAAGCGGTTTATAATCCTTAAATGCAATCTGTATCCCGTACATCGGCATATAATACATTAATATATACCATATGAAAAAAGGTATCAACATATAATACAACTGGCGATCACGCACTATTTGTGCCGTTGCGCCCATTCTCTTTGTGATGCGTATGTAATTGATACTGTTACGGTTACCAGCTGATTGTGCCGTTGAACCGTTCTTTTTTGTACCCTTCACATTTTATCTCCCCTTATACGTTGTGTCATTTACCTATATTATATCCCTTTATCCAAGTTGCCGCAACGGCAATTATTTGATATTCACGGGCAATTTGATGCCATTTTGTGTTATTTGCTGATGTTGCTCTTTTTCAATTGACATTTCTTTTCAGCATGTTACAATCCGTATATACTGACTATAACATCCGAAAAGGGGTTAGTAATATGAATTACTATAAAAAGATTTTTAAAATCAATGTACTTATCTGTCTTATATATACATTGGTTTTTTCTTCTATTATCGCATTTTCTTATTATACCTTTTCTAAAAACATATATGAACGCAATGTTGCCACTACTATCAGCCGCACATCTCAAAATATTGACGATGCAATTGTAGCTTCTAAGGATGTTCCCATTATTTTAGCTTCAAATATAAATGTCGAAGGATATGTTAACGAAACGGTCCCGGATTATAACAACCGTACACAAACATCAGCCTTTTTAAGCAGGACGGTAGGCTCGCTTTCAAGCTACAGCTGCAACATTGCAATTACCAAATACAGTGACGACCACGCTGTCACTAACAGATCTACAACTCAATTCAGCTATTATTACAAGACGCTTGGAATTACCAACAGTCAAATTGAAGAAGCAATGAACGAATTCGACAGAACACCTACCTATAACACCGAATATATTTTTTCTTCAACAGGTGCGAATCAATACTTAACCTTAATGGTAAAAGATAATAAGCAATATGCTGAAACAGGCGCCACACTATACATATTGCTTACCTACGATATAAAAACATTACTTGACATAGACAACTCCACTAATATGGATGTAGCTATTGCTATCGGCAACAAATGCGTATATGCAACTACACCCGAAGCAAAAAAAATGACCGCAGATTATATAGACAATATAATACCAAGCGGCAGTAAAATATTAACCTTTACGCCAAATAACACTCAAGCACAAGAAAGTATATCTTATTACTACATTGTAAGCAAAAGCAGTTATTATTCCGATGTGCTGCTTAAGACAATAATTACACTTTTTGTATCTGTATTTATTCTGATTACAGGCATATTTTTTATGTATAAAATTACTAAAAGAATATATCAACCGGTTGACAAACTCATATCCGCCATAAACAATTCCGATAAGGAAATAACAAACGAATTTGATTATTTGAGCGATACCATTTTTTCTCTTATGGAGGAAAATCAACGAAGCTCGTATACTATCGAAAAATTCAAAATACCTGTTAAGGACAAGTTTATTATTGACCTTACGCTTGGTGTTTTGAGCGATGATGATATAAAATTAGGTACGGTAACATACGGCTTCAACAAGCTAAGCTGCGATTTCTCAGTTACCGTTTTTGATTACCTTAATTACAACGCTCTTTCTCAATCGATGACAAGGCGCGGTATGCTTACAATTAAGTCTTCAATTTCACATATAATAGATAATGAGTTTAAAAATGATGATTTTTACAAATGCTTTGAATTGAGCGCAGACAACCATATTGTTATTGCATCCGTAAAGGATATTGATGATTTTAAGCTTCGTATTAAGCGTTTGATATTATCAATTGATGCTTCGCTGGGAATTGAGCTTTATGCTTCCATCGGAAAAGTTGTAAGCGATTTTAACGAAATTAGTGAATCATACTACGATGCATATGCTCTTTCCAAAAAACGTGAACTTAGTCAAGCGAATATACTTGTTGAAACTACCGATGATTTTAACGAACATGAAAAAGAATTCTTCAGTTATTCCTTTGATGATGAGCAACATCTGGTTCAGTCCGTAAATAGCGGCGATTATAAAAAAATACAGTATGCCCTTAACGCTCTTATCCCTTCTGACTGTTATATATCACCAACTCAATATTCGCATTTGATAACATTATTAAGCACCACTATCAGCAGAATAATGTACAATGCAAATCTATCTTCCGACATTTTCGGCGAAGGAGTATCAGTTTATTTGGAGCTCAAGTGCTGCGACAACATAAATTCTCTCAAGACAAAATGCTTGGAATTTCTTATGATAATTGCAAACGAGTTTCAGACTCAATTATGCGGAACAGATTTCAAGCGTTCAAAGCTGCTAATTGACTTTATCAACGACAATTATCAAAGCAATATTTCTTTAATGGATTTAGCCGAGTTTATGAATATGTCGTCATCTCATGTAAGCAGGATTTTCAAGCAGCAAATCGGCAGTAATTTCAAAGAATATCTTATGCTATTCAGGTATTTAAAAGCCAAAGAACTACTGCAAAGCAATCCTATGATGAAAATTAAAGATGTATCTGCTGCAGTCGGCTGTACCAATCCAAAAATGCTTACCCGTCTTTTTAAAAAATACTCAGAATACAGCGGTTACGATGGAAGGGAGATACCCCTATGATGATTATTGACAAAATTGCAGATAGATATATTAAATGCTTTTCACATTCCTACAGAAACGATTCAGAGGCGCAAATGTTTTATGATACGCTCCGCTCGGACGGCAGTTGGGCGGACATTGATTATACCGGCAAAACTATGCCTTTGTGGCAAAGCGTAAACCACTTTATCAGGCTTAATGCAATAATTCTTGCAGGGTTAGATAAAAGTGCTGTAATCCGCGGACTTGATTTTTGGTTTTCCGCTCCTCGTGAAGATCCCAATTGGTGGTGGAATGATATAGGCTTTCCTATGAGGTGTGCTTTTTGTACAGTTGCAGTCAAAGACAGCCTGCCGGAGGAATTAAAAACCAAAATTATTTCAATTTATAATACGGAAATCGCAGAAAAATGGACAGGCGCAAATAGAACATGGTTTGCACAAAACATTATAGTGCGAGGAATAATAAGCGGTTGTAGCGAACTGATTCACAAAGGGAAAACATATTTAGAAGATACCGTTTTTATTTCCAAAGAAGGTGAGGAGGGAATTCAACCTGATTTTTCCTTTGCCCAGCACGGCAGCTTTCTTTATAACTATGGTTACGGGCTTGCGTTATTAGAGGATTGCTGTAAATGGATTGGTATTCTTGCCGATACGCAATTCCAATTTAAATCCGAAAAAATTGAAATATTGTGTAGATTGCTTTTGGACGGTAATAGGTATATGTGTTATCACAGCACTGTTGACTTTAATACTATAGGACGTAATATAGTTAGGGGATATAATTCAAAGAAAAGAAGTAAATATTTTCTTGATAAAGTAATAGATACCCTAAGAGCCGAATCAAGCTTGAAAAGCGAACTTGATGAATTAAAGGGATACATTCACGGTGACAGCCAAACGCCGGGGTTTATTTGGACTAAAATGTTCCCCTGCTTGAATTTTATGACACATCTGCGTGCCGGCTATTATGCTTCGACAAGGTTTGGTTCTAAATATGTGCTCGGAGGCGACATAAGCAACGGCAAATGTATAAACGGAGAGGGCCTGATTTCAGGATTCCAAGCATACTTCTTAACTCATTATCTTGTTGACGGCGACGAATATTTTAAAATATTTCCCCTTTGGAATTGGGCTTTTTTACCGGGAGTCACATGTCCGGAAGTTGAACTTCCCACTGAACAAGGCGCGATTATGCAAAGTGACTTTGCGGGCGGCGTATCCGATGGAGTATATGGTGTTTGCGCGATTGATTTGCATGAGTCATTTACGCTTGACAATCCTGTTCACTTCGGTGGAAAAAAAGCGTGTTTCTATTTTGATAACGAAATAATTCAGCTTGGTTGTGAGCTGTATTCTGATTCTACACTTAATACAACTCTTAACCAATGTCACCTAAAAGGTGCTGTAACCGCTGATGAAAAAGAAATACCGGCAGGAACACATAAAATTAAAGCAAATTATGTTCACCACAATAAAATTTGCTATTGTTTTTTACAGCCAACCGAATCGGTACTTAACTTCGGCTTTAAAAAAGCAAGCTGGAAGAGAATTGCAGCAATATCAACTCAAGACTCTTTGGAGGCTTCCGGCGATATTTTTACACTTTACATACCGCATGCCAAATCAAACACATATGCATTTGCGGTTTTACCGAATTCATCTGTTATCGAAGCCGCAAAATACATAGTTCCTGAATATGTCAATACAAAAGCTGTTCAAGCGGTTTATAGGAATGGTGTTCTGAGTGCTGTTTTCTATCAAAGCGGCAGCCTGAGAATAGGTGATATGGACATAACCGTTAACACTCCTTGTTTTGTGGTGATAAACGGGAAAAAAATACACACCTCCGCTCCAAAAGGCTTTCCGCAAGACATAAATGTAACAATTAAAAATGCATAAACGAAATGACATATATTGAAGGAAAAAGTTATTTTGATATTGGTAGACGGAATGACTCCTAATACTAAACACTAATAAAAACCACCAAAAAGCAATTATAAATTTCCGTAGGTTAGTCTTGGCTTTCTGCGGGAGTAATGATATTTGATCATCAAAGCATGATTAAAAAAATTTATTGAGGTGATATATTTTGAATCTTAAAGAGTTAACAGTTTTAAAACAAGCATTAATCAATGAGATTGAAGGTTTTGAGTTTTACAGACTGGCAGCAAGGCAAGCCGAAAATGAAGAGTCTAAAAATGCTTTTGAGACATTAGCCCAAGAGGAACTCATGCATGTGGAGTGGCTTAAAAAATTATACAGCAATATAAACCACAGCCAAGAAGATGATTTGCTTTTAGCATATGAAGTTGAAGCCCCAAGTCCAAAAATATTTAGTTGGGGAAACATAGATAGAAAGAATGCTTCCTTAGCAATTTCAGTATTTGGTATTGCCATTCAAATGGAGCGCGAGTCGGTTAAATTTTATGATTTAGCATCACAAGACACTGATAATGAAAAACTGAAGAAGTTCTATAACACATTAAGCGTGTGGGAGCAAAAACACTTGAATCAATTTGCCGATGAATATGAAAAGTTAAAAGAAGTGTGGTGGGATACGCAAGGATTTGAACCAATGTAAGAAGACATGTTTAGTGTCAAAACCGACTTTACAAGGCAACGGAGGCGGCGAGACTCTAACCCTATTATTGACTCCGATATAAACCTTTTTATATTCCTCAAGGTGTGTTCAAATTTTCTCTTGAGGTGAGAATGATGGAGAAACCCCCTGACCCAGTTCACATGAGCACACTTTCAGCACATCTCACTCTAAAATCTAAAATATCCAGACAATCGAGTAGGAGGCTACTCATTAGTTGAGTAGCCGACCTCTCACAC
>JAAZFB010000134.1 GCA_012511915.1 Clostridiaceae bacterium | reverse complement strand
TACTAAACACTAATTAAAAACCAACTAAGATTTGCGAGGATTTTTTCTGTTCGGGTTTTGAATTTTGAGGGCGAATAACCATTGTTATTTAACCGAAAAATTCGAAAGTCGAGCGGGGAAAAGACCGTAAGGACAGTCGGTTTTTATTAGTGTTTAGTATTAAGTGCTCTGTAGAGCAATACGTGCAGCTATTTTTTTTGTTTGATATTTCACCTGTTCGACATCAATCGATTTGATTTCGCGATTTTCCATTAAAAACTTTCCTGCCACCATTACACTGTCAACATCGGCAGCCTGTGCACTGTATACAACCGCTGACAAGGGATTGTAATACGGCATTAAATGGGGCTTATCTGTATTAATTATTATTAGGTCTGCTACGTTTGATGCTTTTAATACCCCGCAATTTTCAATACCGAGTGCGTCAGCACCATTTACGGTAGCCATTTTAAGTGCATCAAAAGCAGAAATTTCTATCGGATCTTTATTAACGCCTTTTTGCAGCAATGATGCCAAATGCATTTCTTCAAACAGATTTAAGTTATTATTGCTTGCGGCACTATCAGTACCAAGGGCAATATTTAAACCATTTCTAAGGTATTTCCCGATAGGAGCAATACCACTTGCAAGCTTTAAATTACTGGTTGGGTTTGTCACTATATTGATATTTTTATCTTTATAAATGTCGATATCATCTTGTGTTAAGTACACACTATGGGCAGCTATCGTTCGTGTGTTAAAAAAACCGCAGCTTAAAAACAACTGTGTGGGTGTCATTTTATATTTTTCTAAACATTCTATATTCTCTCGTTCTGTCTCAGAAATGTGTAAATGGACACCCACATTCAATTCATCAATTATTGTTGCAATATATTTCAAATATGGTTTAGTGTTTGTATATACTGCATGTGCTGAAATATCAACCATTATTCTGCCTTGTGCTGTGTTGTGAAACTGGTTGTAAAGCTCTAATGCTTGTCGGATTAGTTTATCATTTTCAAAGCTTGTTCGGTCATCAAAACATTGCAGGGCGCGGCTTATATTTGCACGCATACCATTTTGTTGCACCGCACGTGCTGTTGCAGTGTTTAAAAAATACATGTCTGCAAAAGCAGTTACCCCGCTTTCAATCATTTCCAAACACGCCAACATGCTTCCCCAATAAATATCGTTTTCATCAAAAGTATCTTCAACAGGAACTATTCTGTCGAACAACCACTCATGCAAATCCAAATCATCGGCATAACAACGCAACAAAGACATAGGCGTATGTGTGTGCGCGTTTATCAACCCCGGCATAACAATATTGCCTTTAACATCTTTGATTGTATCAGGTGTAAAGTTGTTATCCTTGCCAATAAAAGCAATTTTCTCATCAACTATTCCGATATCGCCTTTAACAATTGGATTATCGTAATCCATGGTTATTATTTCTGCATTTTTAATCAGTAATTTCATTCTTAGCTCCCTGTTTTCCGGCGGCAAGTCTATTATTCCGGTAATTTTTCTACTATCATGTCAATAAGCTTTATAAAATAGCTTTTGCTTTTTTTGCCGACTTCTAATACTTCTTCTGCTGACAATGTTTTATCCGAAAGACCTGCTGCCATATTTGTAACCAATGAAATACCAATTACGTCAATTCCGCAATGGGAAGCGGCTATAACCTCGGCAACTGTTGACATACCCACCACATCTGCGCCCAAAACACCAAGGGCTTTAATTTCCGAAGGTGTTTCATATGACGGACCTGGCATAAAAGCGTATACACCTTCCCGAAGATTAATATCCAAGCCGTACGCAACTTCTTTTGCGGTATCAATGAGTTTTTGCGAATATGCGGCGCTCATATCGTTAAATCTTGGCCCTAACCGCTCGTCATTTTTACCCCTTAGCGGGCTGTCGCCAATTAACTTAATATGATCGGTTATTAACACCAGGTCGCCTATTTCAAAATCTTTATTAATACCGCCTGCGGCATTGGTTACAATAAGCGTTTTTACTCCTATAAGCTTAAATACCCATACAGGAAAAGCACATTGTGCTAATG
>JAAZFB010000133.1 GCA_012511915.1 Clostridiaceae bacterium | reverse complement strand
TAACGATCTGCACCCGCGCCATATCGCCCCGGCACCAGCCACTCATCCTGACGACTCTTATTGTCTGGTTTCGATTACCGCATTAATTTTATCGCGTAGGTCCAGGGTCGCAGCACGTGATTTTTCAGCAAAATCGGCATCTTTACCGGCGTATATAATCCCGCGAGACGAGTTGATGATAATACCCATCCCATCTTCATCGATACCGGCTGTAACCGAGCTTTCAAGATCGCCACCCTGGAAGCCTATGCCGGGAATCAACAACGGCATTGTTGGGACGAGGCTTCGGATTTGTTGAAGTTCTTCCGGATAGGTTGCGCCTGCTACAAGCCCGACATTGTTATTATAGTTCCAGCTTTTTTCTGCTGTCCTGGCAATGTGGAGATATAGCGGATTATCGGGTGATGGAAAATCTTGAAGTTGGCTACCGCCCGGGTTTGATGTTCTGCACAGGACGAATACGCCCTTGTCTTCATGATCGAGAAACGGTTTAAGCGAGTCCAAACCGAGGAACGGGTTTGCTGTTACTGCGTCTGCATTATATCGGACGAACGCTTCCTTGGCATACATTTGGGCTGTGCTACCGATATCGCCCCGTTTCGAGTCGAGTATGGCAGGAACCCATTTTGCATGTTCGTGAATATACTCAATTGATTTAAGTAGCTGATCCTCTAACCCATATGCGGAGTAGTAGGCGATCTGAAGTTTATATGCACAAACGAGATCGGATGTAGCGTCGATTATTGCTTTATTGAATTCAAATATCGATTCTGAGCTGTCGGAAAAAAAATGAGGGATTTTGGCGGGGTCAGGGTCGAGCCCTACACAGACCATCGATTTGTTGTTTGTCCATGCGTTGGTGATCATTTTTGAAAAGCACATACATGTCTCCATAAAAAACTTTAAATTCAGATATTTTAAGCAAATATCAACTTGTTTCAGTGAGCGGACACTGAAAATGAATTTTGAAAAAAGTCAAAGGAACTTGTTTTCTTATTGCAGGATATTATAGTATTAGCAAGTATAAGCAATATTTTAACAGGACGAGGTGATATGAGGAATAATAGAGTTAATACTGTGTTTTTAGCAATCCTGACACTTATAGCTGTAGGTGCTGTAATAAAAATTGCAAAACCTGTTATATTACCTCTTGTCATTGCCTGGCTGGTTTCTTATCTGTTTACTCCCCTGGTTGATTTACTTAAAAAAATAAAAGTGCCGCTTGGTCCTGCGATAGTGGTTATTCTTTTATTAGTACTGGTGCTGTGTCTGCTTATCGGGCTTTTTGTTCAATCAGGTATTAACGCATTTTCAAGCTCGTATAAGGTGTACGAAGCTCGTTTAGACAATCTTTTGTTGGATAAGCTCAGGAATCTTTTTGCGGCAGATGCTGAGTATGAGTCGCTGGTGACCAAGTTTGCAAAACAGCTTAACTGGGGAGAGATGGTTGGGTCCATAGTTCAAACTGTTTCGGGTTCAATGGTCAGTCTTGTGAGTAATCTGGTAATGGTTCTAGTTTTTCTGGTTTTCTTTCTACTGGGTCGCCCTTTTATCAATGTAAAGCTTGAAAAAGCGTTTTCACCGGAAAATGCTCAGCGGATAATGAGTGTCCAGAACAGTATAACTTCACAAATCGGGCACTACCTTTCATTACAGTTTGTTTTGAGTTTGGTAACAGGTATATGTGTTTACTTGGCTCTTTTGTTGATCAAAGTGGAATTTGCAGTGACCTGGGGAGTGCTGGCTTTTTTACTTAATTTTATTCCGGCTATAGGTTCTATTGTTGCAACAGTGCCACCGATTCTTATTGCATTAGTTCAATATACTACACCGTTACAGGCTATCATAACGTTTTTTGTCCTTCTCACAATTCAGATGGGTATAGGCAATTTTTTAGGACCAAAACTTTATGGTGACTCGTTGCACCTAAGCCCATTGGTAGTTCTCATCTCCTTGCTGTTTTGGGGGTGGTTATGGGGGCCGATAGGTGCACTGTTATCGATCCCGAT
>JAAZFB010000132.1 GCA_012511915.1 Clostridiaceae bacterium | reverse complement strand
GTATAATACTAAACAATAATAAAAACCAACTAATATTTGCGAGGATTTTTTCTGTTCAGGTTTTGAATTTTGAGGGCGAATAACCATTGTTATTTAACCGAATAATTCGAAAGCCGAGCGGGGAAAGGACCGCAAAGACAGTCGGTTTTTATTAGTGTTTAGTATTATATATTATTTGTCCAGTCTTGAAAACGTGTTTGACAAAGCCGCTTTTATCATTTGTGCTATCAAGTAAATGTGGCTCAATATTGAAACTAACGCCACGCCGTAAACGCCATAATCGTGCCGCTGTTTTCTGCCAATCGCCAGTAAAACCATCGAAGACAACGCCAATATCAATATCACTGTCTTCGTGTGGATTACCATTGACATACGAACCGAATAAAACAACAGCTGAAGGTGAAAACTCTCTCTTCACAGCTTCTGTGTATCGTTCAACTATATTTATAACCGTTCCTTTATCCAACATAATAATTTCTCCGTCCTCACTATAAACTTCTCGCAGTTTTCTTTTGTCAGTCCTGCCGCTATCTCGTATTTGTATTCGGGATAACGTGCTTCAATATTGAGAGGGTTCAAATCATCTAGAAAATCTTGCTGTTCTTCTGACATTAAATCGAACAAACTCGCACAAACAGCTAATTTTGAAAGGTCGTGTATTTTTGGTGGAAGATCACCGTCAGTACAATCACGAGCAACAACTGCTTTTAAAGCTTTTTCAATTGTCTGATGGCACATGAATCCAACATAAAGAAATCGTCCACTATTTAACATTGCCTTTGCCGTTTCTATATCATAGTCGGCTAAATCCAACCAATATTTAACATTATCAATCATTTCAAATCACCAACCTTACAAGAACAGTATAGCATATTTTTCCTTGAAATACAACCAATATTTCTGCAATTTTAAGTAAAAGGTAAAGTATAATCTCATAGAGCGGTATAAATGTAAAAAACCTCTCGATATACTCCTCGCAGTTTTCTTTTGTCAGTCCTGACGCTATCTCGTATTTGTATTCGGGATAACGTGCTTCAATATTGAGAGGGTTCAAATCATCTAGTACACTGCATTGATTTATTGTTTTCGCATGACATATCTACACCACCTTTTTTACTATGACATAATAGACCTATCCGGAAATTCAATCACGGCGGCGTAAACGGTCTTTTTTCCGTGTGGACGCACGACCGGCACCGTCCGCATGCCCACGCGAAAAAAGTCCTCGGTTTTCCACTCGCATTGAATTTCCGGACAGGTCTAATAATACTATTTCACTTATCTTCCCAAAAAATCCCCACGTGGTCTATCGCATAAGTTAAAGCCATGCCCTCTGTAATTCATATTCCAGAGCTTTATACCAATAAGGTTTATATCCGTTTCAAGCTCTGCTGCTATGTCAACAGGGTCACAGCCTTCAAGCATAAGCCGTTGTACATCCTCGTCATCCAAAAGCAGATCGGCAGCAACCATATTAGCCTGGTATTCGGCACGGCTTGTCATGTTGTAAATTAAAAACTCCTTAAACGGTGATTGTGTTGCCAAATGTCTGTGCAGCATATCATGTCCAAGCTCATGCGCACAAATAACCTTCTGTTTCTGCTCCGGAAGGTTTGAGTTTAATATTATCACCCTTTGCCTCTTAATGATTGTATAGAGCCCCTTTAGTGATTTCCAACTGTCACAAAAAGTAACCATTATCCCGAGCTCTTTTGCTATCTTTATAGGGTCGCGAGTTTCACAACCTTTAACAATGGACTGTGTTTTGTTATAAATGTAATCCGCAATCAAGACAGCGTCCTCCGATTACCGTATAAATACTTTTTAGGGGTATATTTTTTATTCTCTGTTTTAACGGCAAAGTACACTTCGGATATAATTTGCATTGCCGCATCGATATCCTCTTCCGGTAGCTCACCGCCGGCGAACATACCGCACACACCGTTTACAAGCTCGCGCATATCCCGCATGGCTTGCAGCCCGCCTTTTTCATAGGCTTGCGTTATTACACTGTCCTCTTCCGTCAATAGTTTGGGGTGTAAAAAATGAAAAAAGTTATATTGCACAGCGATTTAAACAATTTTTATGCATCTGTGGAGTGTCTGAACAATCCTGATTTAAAGGATAAGTTTGTCGCTGTATGCGGCAGTCAGCGTGACAGGCATGGCATCGTACTGGCTAAAAACCAAGCCGCTAAAAAGATGGGTGTTCAGACGGGTGAGGCCATATGGCAAGCCCAACAAAAGTGCCCAAACCTTGTTATTGTGCCGCCCAATTTTGATGAATATCTTAAATACTCAAAAATAGTACGTGACATATATTACCGCTACACCGATTTAATCGAACCGTTTGGTATGGATGAGTGTTGGCTTGATGTAACGGGCAGCACCGGTCTTTTCGGCAGTGGAAAACAAATTGCATATCAAATAAAAGAAAAAGTGAAAAATGAAACTGGGCTTACCGTTTCAGTCGGCGTTTCGTTTAACAAAATTTTTGCAAAGTTAGGCAGTGATATCAAGAAACCCGATGCGGTTACATGTATTGAAAAAGATTTATTCAAATATCAAATCGGGGAGCTTCCTGCATCTGCACTTTTAGGTGTAGGCAGAGCAACTGCAAAAAAACTTAAAAAGTGCAATATAAATACAATTGAAGACTTGGCAAATACCGATCCGAAATATCTAAAAACCTGGTTTGGTATAAACGGCGTTAGGCTGTGGCAGTACGCCAACGGTCTTGATGATTCAAATGTTGCACCCTTTGACTATGTGTCTCCCATTAAATCTATCGGCCATGGTATTACCTGCGTATCAGACCTCGTAAGTGCGGATGAGATATGGCGGGTGGTGCTGGAACTTACAAAAGATATATCGCATAAGCTCCGCAACAACGAACTTTTAGCGGGCGGCATATCAATTGCGATAAAGGATAATTCGCTTTTTTATAAAGAATATCAGCGTAGAATTAATACACCCACCCACAGCATTATGGAAATTGCTAAAGAGGCGTTTTTGCTGTTTCGGGAAAATTACAAATGGGAAAAAGATATTCGTGCCGTTACAGTTCGGGCTATTAACTTAGTTTCAGAGCATACCTTTCAGCAAATATCGTTTATGTCGGATGAGAGCAAACGCCAAAAGCGTGAAAAAACCGAAACCGCAATGGAAGAAATATGCAACCGATTTGGCAAACAAGCGGTTACTTACGCGTGCTTGTTAGAAGATTTGAAAATGCCTGCAAACCGTTCCTCACAGCTCATTATGCCTTCAGCGATGTATGCATCTCCTGCTAATAAAAGCACCCAAATTTTTCACAGGCTCATAAAAGTGGGGGTTGAATAATTGGGGATTAGTATTAGTTGTAATATTTCTTTAGTTGTTAGTTGTAATATTTTTTTTAGTTGTGCACTTGTATAAATAATCCTGTTATGCTATAATCTACGGTAATGATTGTCATACAGCATTAGTGACGGTAGTCATCAGACCAATCGTCTATTGCACGGAAAGTGGTGTTTAACGTGAAGCAACAATTAACCGAAATCAAAAACGCTGCCCAAAATGTTTTAAATGATATAACATCTAAGCAGCAGCTTGAAAGTTTTCGTATTGAATTTTTAGGTAAAAAGGGCAAATTGACTCAAGTATTAAGGGGTATGGGCAGCCTTACGCCGGAACAACGGCCTGTAATCGGCCAGCTCGCCAACGATATACGGGAGTTTATTGAGACACAGGTTAACGTGATATCCTCAAAGCTTGAGGCAGAACAAACTCAACAACAGATGTTAAAAGAAAAAATTGATATAACTATGCCGGGTAAAAAACAACGGTTGGGGAAAAAGCATCCTTTAACAACTGTATTGGACGAACTAACCGCAATCTTTACAGGCATGGGCTTTACCATTGCGGAAGGCCCGGAGGTTGAGCTTGATTATTATAACTTTGAAGCTCTTAATCTGCCGCCGGGACACCCGGCACGCGATACCCAAGATACTTTCTATATTGACGAAAAGGTACTGTTGAGGACACAAACCTCACCCGTACAAATAAGGGTGATGGAAAAACAAAAACCGCCGATTAAAATAATTGCCCCCGGGCGTGTTTATCGCAGCGATGCGGTTGATGCAACTCATTCGCCGCTTTTTCACCAAATCGAAGGTCTGGTTGTAGATAAAGGTATTACGATGGGAAACCTCAAGGGTACTCTTGAAATATTTTGTAAAAAGCTCTATGGCGACAACACCCAAACCCGTTTTAGACCTCATCATTTCCCTTTTACCGAGCCAAGCTGTGAAGTCGATATTTTATGTCCATCATGCAACGGAAAAGGTTGTCGTGTATGCAAAAATGAAGGCTGGATAGAAATATTGGGTGCGGGTATGGTACATCCGCGTGTTTTACAAAGGTGTGGAATTGACCCCGAAGTCTATAGCGGTTTTGCGTTCGGGATAGGGCTTGAAAGGATTACTATGAGAAGGTACGGAATTGACGATTTAAGGTTGTTTTTTGAGAACGATTTAAGATTTTTAAAACAGTTTTAGTTATTGGGAAGGTGAAAAAAAGTGAAAGCAACACTTAGTTGGATAAATGATTATGTTGATATAAAAGACATCTCACCAAAGCAATATGCCGATGCCCTTACAATGAGCGGCTCTAAAGTTGAGGGTATCGATATGCTTGGAGAAAGCATATCAGGGGTGGTTACCGGTAAAATTTTAAAAATACAGCCGCACCCCGATGCTGATAAGTTAGTTGTTTGTCAAGTGGATATAGGCAACGAAGTTTTGCAAATAGTCACCGGGGCAAATAATATGACAGAAGGGGATTTTGTTGCCGTTGCCAAAGACGGGGCAACATTACCGGGAGGTAAAATAAAAAAAGGCAAGCTACGTGGTGTTGACAGTTTCGGCATGATGTGTTCTGAAGACGAGTTGGGCTTGCAGCAAGAGCGTGCCGCAGGGATTATGGT
>JAAZFB010000131.1 GCA_012511915.1 Clostridiaceae bacterium | reverse complement strand
GTATTCAATGCTCAAAGTTGCCGAAGCATAGTTTACGTAGGATGTAACTACTCCTGGCTGTTCTTTTATTACCTTATCTATTTTAGCAGCACAGGCAGCACATCCCATATTCAATACGGGGAAAATATCTTTTTGGGTCATAATATTAAATAAATAAACTCATATTGGATTTTTCGGCTCGTTCCAGATAAGTAGCCACCCCACCTAACTGAACGTTGTCTAACAGCTCTTCTTGCTTAATTCCCATCACGTCCATCGACATGGTGCAGGCTATCATTTCTACCCCTGAATCGATGGCTTGCTGCATAAGAGTTTCCAAGCTGTCGATATTTTTCTTTTTCATGATAAGGCGCATCATACGGCTGCCCATGCCGCCCATATTCATTTTGGAGAGAGATAGCTTACGGCTGCTTGAAGGAAGCATCATACCAAACATTTTACCGAAGATGTCTTTCTTTACAGAAGGTTTCTCTCTTTTTTTAATCACATTTAATCCCCAGAATGTAAAGAACAGACTGACTTTTTTCCCGGTAGCGGCAATTCCGTTCGCAATAACAAAAGAAGCTAAAGCTTTATCCAAGTCATCGCTGAAAACGATCATTGTTTTGTTTCCTCCCATTGAGACGGCCGGAAGATTCTCTGTTTCACGTATTTTTTCTACCGTAACAGAAACAATTCCCGCTTCTACTTTTCGTTCTACGAAACGAGCGCCAGTGATACTACACCAGCTTTCGGCATCTTGGCTGAAAGCCATGTCCGTCGATTTAACCTCCAGACGCTCACCCGTATCCAGCAAATCATAATGTTTTTTCAGTTGTATAATTGGGCCGGGGCAGGCTAACCCGCAAGCGTCTACACGGATTGTTTTTGTATTGTCGGGATCGTGATTTATTGTATTTTGGTTCTCGTCCAGATTCCCCGGCTCGTGATAGCAAGATTGTTCACACATTACAGATGAATAGGTCTTGAATCCCCCTGAAAGATTGTACACATTCGCAAATCCTTTTTGTGTCAATATTCTGTAAGCCAGATAACCGCGCAGTCCGATGGCGCAATAGATGATTATCCGTTTATCAGTCGGTATCTCATCCAATCTACCCCGCAGCTCATCTACAGGAATATTTACCGCTCCGGCTATACGATTCAGATTGTATTCATGTATTGTACGAACATCCAGTAGAAAATCCTTTGTAGCGTCAATTGTTGCGATATCGCGCCAATGTACGATTTTCATCTTTTCTTTTATTATATTCTCCGCTACGAATCCGGCAATATTTACAGAATCTTTAGCCGATGAAAAAGGAGGAGCATAGGCTTGTTCTAATTCTGCCAAGTCGTAAATAGTACCTTTGTTTTGTATGACTTGCGCCATCATCTCGATGCGTTTATCCACACCGTCGAAACCAACGACCTGCGCCCCGTACAACTGTCCTGTTGTGGGAGCAAAAACTATCTTAATCGAAAGCGGCAGTGAGCCGGGATAATATCCGGCATGCGAAGAACTATGGGTATAGGATGAAAGATAGTCCACATTCAGCCTTTTCAGTACTTTGCCTGTAACGCCTGCTGCCGCAACCGTTAAATCAAACACTTTGGCAATAGAAGTCCCGATTGTCCCTTTATAAATATGTTTATTTCCCTCCAAAATATTGTCGGCAACAATTCGGGCTTGTTTGTTAGCCGGACCAGCCAATGGAATGAGTGCGGGCATATTGGTTACTGGATTAATTATCTCAACAGCATCTCCCACGGCATATATATATTCATCAGACGTTTGCATGTATTCATTAACCCAAATTCCTCCAAGCGTACCAATTCTCAATCCGGCAGATTCCGCTAAATACTTTTCAGGTCGAACACCGATGCTGCATATAACCATATCGGTTTCTATCTGTTTTCCTCCATCAAGTAAGACATTCAAATAGTTTCCGGCAATTTCAAATCCAGTAACTCTTTCTTTCAACCAAAGGTTGATTTTTTTCTCCTTCAGATGTTGATGTACCATAGCGGCCATAGAAAAATCGAGTGGAGACATTACTTGGTCGCTCATCTCAACGATATTAACTTCTAAACCTGCTTCATGTAAGTTCTCAGCCATTTCCAAGCCGATAAATCCGGCGCCCATGACTACCGCTCGTTTGGGCTTGTGCTGTTCGATATAGTTTTTGATAGCATCCGTATCCGGCACACTTCTCAGTGTGAATATTTGAGGATTATCAATACCCGGAAGTGGTAGTTTTACAGGCTCTGCTCCGGTGGAAATAATAAGTTTGTCGTAAGATTCAGTGTAATCTTCCCCGGTTTGCATTTTTTTTATCTTTATGGTTTTATTCTCGGGAGAAATAGATACAACTTCCGATTGCAGGCGGATGTCTATATTAAAGCGGTTGATAAACCCTTCCGCTGTTTGAACAAATAATCGGTCGCGCTCAGCAATTGTTC
>JAAZFB010000130.1 GCA_012511915.1 Clostridiaceae bacterium | reverse complement strand
TTGCGGCACGAATCCTCATTTATATGAATATCGAGTATTTCTCTGTGATGTGCTGCCCAATATTTGTGAAAGTCCGATATGCATTGATACTGCTCACCGAGAGCCTCTACAGTACCAATACCATCGTAATTTGCGTAGAGAAAGTCATTGATGTTTTTAACTACAGCACGGGCTTGCGGGACAGATAGCTGCTGCGGATCGTGCGGGCAAAGGCCAGCAATTGCACGAACAAATGTGTCAAGTTCAGACATAAGCTCTCCTCAATAATTGCATATTAGCAACTCACTTATTTTCCCTCTTGAACCGGCATTACTGTTTATCATTCGCGATGCTGATACTCGATTAATCTGTTGGCTGGCATATAAATCATCAAAGAAATTGTCATCGGAGTTTACATTCTTCGGATCTGAATTGCTGACAACAACATAAGCTCCAACCTTATCGAGTTCTTGAACATACTCTGCCAACTCGCGCTGGGCAGTATCATCAAATTCATATTCTGTGTAAGAAGTAAAGCTCGACGTTGCATTCAGAGGACGATAGGGAGGATCAAAATAAACAAAGGTATCTTTATCGATGAAGCTGCGAGACTCACGGTAGTCACCACATACAATAGTCACCTTTTTGAGTGCATTGGAGATCGCAATCAAATTATCTGTATCGCAAATTGTCGGCTTCTTATACGATCCAATAGGAACATTAAAGAGGCTCTTTCGATTTACGCGATAGAGGCCATTAAAACAAGTCCGATTCAAGAAAATAAATAGAGCCGCACTTTCAAGGTTAATAGCACTGTCCCCATTGACTTTAAGCTCATTGTAACGATCACGTTTTTCGTAGTAGTAAATCTTGCGGGCTTCATCATCCATTGGCAAGTACTCAGTCTGCAATGCAGACAGCAGATTAATTAAGCCATCGACATCGTCTCGTATCATCCGGTAGGTGTTCATCAGTTCCGCATTTATATCGCTGATGTAGACAGCATCCATGTCATAGTTGCTGAGAACATCAAACAACACAGCACCACCGCCGACAAAGGGCTCAGCATACTTTTTGATGCTTTTCCCAAGCTCGGAAGGATATGTTTTTCTAATGTCGACGAGGAGTTGCCCCTTTCCGCCAGCCCACTTTACAAATGGCTTGACGAGAGCAACCTTCTCCTTTGGGTAACGCATACTGCGCCCATCCAAAGGTTTCTCTGCGTTATCGGGAATTACCCACATATTACCTACTCGCTCTGCACCGGGTATACGACCATCGCCGCAAAGTATGGCCACTCTTCTTTGAGAAATTCCCCATTTTTCGGCCGCTTCCCGTGCTGCCATTAGTCCCATCTTATATACCTCCATATGCATTGTACGCTATGTGAATATTATATTCTATCTCTGGAATAATAGCAAGCAATATCATACATATTAATTTGTAACTTCTTCTCGACGGTGCAATTCGTCTTGCGGTCTTACTCAACGATTTCAGCATATTTGCTGTACAGCGTGGCTAATGGGTAAAGAGGAGATAAGCTCAACATTTCAACTATTCTGAAAGAGTTATTACAATTGGACTTGCTATTCTGTGCCAGTAGAGCGTTAATGTACCTACCAAACGAAGGAGACACAGAACGCCTTGCAGCTTGGTGTTTATTTGGTGTTTCAACCTTCAAAACGGTCGATTACGAAAGGTCACGATACACATTTTTGAGTGCCACAAAACCCCGCAGCACTGAACTTTTCAGCACTTTAGGCTACGGTAGGTGGTAATAGAATACTGTCCGAGAAAAAATACTTGCATAATTTATATATTGCAAATTTGCGACTGTTTATATTCGTATGTGACGAAGGCAGGAGGACGAGGGGCTCCCGCACTCCGATTTCTAAAAAATCATTGTGCGGGAGCCCCCGGTTCCTTAACGCGGCATGGTGAAAAAAAGACAAGGTTTATTCAAGGTTTTTATTTAAAATCAGTATTACACCAAGTATTTCTTAAACTCCGAATAACGCGCCGCCCATTCGTCATGCTCATCCGGCTCATAGCTTGCAAAGGAGAGTGACTCGCGCAATATGGCAT
>JAAZFB010000129.1 GCA_012511915.1 Clostridiaceae bacterium | reverse complement strand
CTTTGGATATGCTTGTTATATCCTCTTCTATTTCAAATTTGGGTATTGGCAGCGTTTTTAGCATTTCAAAGGCACGTCCCACTAAGCGGCTAATGCCTTTATTGGCGGCAGCGGATATAGGGAAAACCTCAAAACCCCTTTTTGTGATTTCAGCGGTGAACTCATCTAATAAAGCATCCGAAACATCAATTTTATTTGCCACCACCAACTGTGGTTTTGCCGCAAGTGCCGCGCTAAAAGCTTTTAGCTCAGCATTTGTCTTTTCAAAATCTTGTATAGGATCCCTACCCTCCGTGCCTGCCACATCAACTACATGAAAAAGCAGCCTTGTACGCTCTATATGCCTTAAAAAATCAATCCCTAACCCAGTTCCTGTATGTGCCCCCTCTATTATGCCGGGTATATCCGCTACAACCATTGCGCTATCATCAAATTTAACCATGCCCAAGTTCGGGACAATAGTTGTAAAATGATAGTTCGCAATTTTAGGTTTAGCATCGCTTATTACAGATAAAAGTGTGGATTTGCCAACATTGGGAAAACCTATCAAGCCAACATCTGCAATCAATTTAAGTTCAAGCACCAACTCCCTTTCACTACCAAGCTGGCCGGCTTTCGCAAAATTCGGGACTTGTCGGGTAGATGTGGCAAAATGCATGTTTCCCCAGCCGCCCCTGCCACCGGGCACCGCAATAAAAGAGCTGTCATGCTCCGATAAATCGGCTAAAATTCTGTTGTTTTCACTATCACGCACTATTGTCCCGATGGGCACGTGAATGATCAAATCTTCACCATATTTACCGGACTTTTTTGTACCCATACCATCTTCGCCTTTTTGTGCGATATACTTCTTTTTATAACGAAAATCCATAAGGGTTGTTTTGTTTTCATCGGCAACAATAATAACGCTGCCGCCCCTTCCTCCGTCGCCGCCGTCCGGCCCGCCAGCCGCAATATATTTTTCTCGTCTGAACGATACACAACCGTTGCCACCGTTACCGGAACGCACAATAATATTAACAACATCAACAAACATACTAATCTCCATTCAGCCCACAAAGGCCATTGCGTTTTTACAAATAAAGGGTGAGCTAAAAAGCCCACCCCATTAAAATACTAATCTCTTTTTATACACCTAAGCACTTTGATATACGCTTACTTTTTTTCTGTTTTTATCCATTCTTTCAAACTGAACTTTACCGTCTACCACGGCAAACAATGTATCATCTTTACCTTTTAATACACCGTTACCGGGATGTATCTTTGTACCTCTTTGACGCACTAATATATTACCGGCAAGCACAAACTGACCGTCCGCCCTTTTTACGCCAAGTCGTTTGGATGCGGAATCTCTACCGTTTTTCGTGCTTCCCATACCCTTTTTATGAGCCATATATATCCACTCCTTTAAATACGAATTATTATGCTTTAATCTCTGTTATTTCTACCTTACTGTAGGGCTGTCTGTGCCCTTGCTTTTTGCGATAACCTTTTTTGGATTTCATTTTAAAAACAATAACTTTTTTTGATTTGCCGGTCTTAATCAGTTTCCCAAGCACCTCCGCGCCATCTACCAGTGGTGCCCCAATAGCCATGTCAGCGCCCTCTCCGACAGCTAAAACCTTGTCAAATCGGATTTCGTCATTATCTGCGGCATCAAGTTTTTCTATATAAATAACATCGCCTTTGCTTACTTTATACTGTTTGCCGCCCGTTTCAATTATTGCGTACACTTACTTTACGCACCTCCGTTATTAAACTCGCCGCAAATAGGTATGCGATTGCATTTTTTAACCCTCTGCGTGCGGATACTAAAGAATAATAACATACCGCGCGATACTTGTCAAGAACATTTTTTTGAGTTTCCCCGTTTGTTGATATTTTAAATAAGGAATAGTATAAGTATATTATTGGTACAAGCGGCAATAATAATCGGTAAATTAATCAATGGGGGTAAACCCCTGATAAGTAAGGTAAGGTATAGTATATGAATGATAAACAAACAAGCTTTAATGAAAACATCAAAAATGAACAATTAGAGAACTTTCGCAGCAAGGACAATGAAAATAAGGTACTGACAACCAACCAAGGGCTAAAAGTCTCAGAGGATGATGTCAGCTTAAAAGCGGGGGCGCGCGGGCCTACAATTATGGAGGATTTCCATTTTAGGGAGAAAATTACTCACTTTGACCATGAGCGAATTCCCGAGCGAGTGGTTCATGCACGTGGTTTTGGTGCCCATGGGGTATTCCAAGTCTATGAATCAATGAAGCCTTATACAAAAGCGAATTTCTTACAGGACCCGAATGTTAAGACCCCTGTATTTGTACGTTTTTCTACCGTTATCGGTTCTCGAGGTTCAAAGGACACAGCACGGGATGTTCGTGGTTTTGCAACAAAGTTCTATACACAAGAGGGGAACTACGATTTAGTAGCAAATAATATGGCGCCCTTTTTTATGCAGGATGCCATTAAGTTTCCGGATTTTGTACATGCGAATAAACCGGAACCTAACAACGAAATCCCTCAGGCAACGGCTTCACACGATACATTCTGGGATTGGATTACACAGAATCAGGAATCGGCGCATATGGTCATGTGGGCAATGAGCGACCGCGCCATTCCAAGAAGCTTTCGCATGATGGAGGGCTTTGGTGTAAACACCTTTCGTTTCATCAATGAAGAAGGTACAGCACATTTTGTTAAGTTTCACTGGAAACCGCTGTTGGGCGTACATTCTCTCTTGCAAACCGAAGCCGCGAAAATAGGTGGGGAGGACCCCGATTATAACCGTCGCGATTTGTGGGACAATATTGAAATGGGCAACTATCCCGAGTTTGAGTTAGGCGTGCAGTTGCTTGAAGAGAAGGATGAATTCGCCTTTGACTTTGATATTCTTGACCCAACAAAGCTTTGGCCGGAGGAGGATATTCCTGTTCGCATCATTGGAAAGATGACTTTAAATCGCAATGTGGACAATTTTTTCGCAGAGACTGAGCAAGTGGCATTTCACCCGGGAAATGTGGTGCCGGGAATCGACTTTTCAAATGACCCACTCTTACAGGGCAGACTGTTTTCATACCTTGATACCCAATTGATACGCCTTGGAGGGCCAAACTTCCATGAGCTTCCCATTAACCGTCCGGTTTGTTCGCTCCACAATAACCAGCGTGACGGCTATGGACGTCAAACAATAAATGTAGGAAATGTTGCATATCACCGCAATGCCATAGCGAATAACTCCCCCTATCCTATCGGCGAGGAAGAGGGCGGCTATGTCCACTACCAGGAGAATGTTAACGGTAAAAAAATCCGCGCCCGAAGCGACAGCTTTAACGATCACTTCTCCCAGGCGACACTGTTTTGGAACAGTATGAGCCCGCCGGAGAGGCAGCATATCATCGATGCATTCGCCTTTGAGGTAGGCAGAGTGAAAGACAAATGCATTAAGCAGCAAGTGGTAGACATGTTCACCAATGTGAGCTTGGAGCTAGCAAAAGCGATAGCAATAAAAATTGGTGCCACACCCCCAACCTCGGGCGGTTCAACGGTAACAAAAGCATCGCCTGCCCTCAGTCAGGAAAATACAATTAAAACACCTCTAACCAGGAAAGTCGCTGTAGCTATTGCCGAGGGTTTTGATTATAATCAGGTTGATACCGTTATTAAGTCGTTGCAGGCAGCGGGCGCTCAGGTAGCCATTATTAGTGATAAGCTCGGAATGATAACAAGCTCTGATGGTGCCCAAATGGAAGCGACAAAATCATTTATAACTGACTCATCGGTTGTTTTTGACGCAGTCTATATTGACGGCGGTCAAAATGCGGATCCATACTTTAAAATGGAGTCTTGTAAGTTTGTAAAGGAAGCGTTCATACACTATAAGCCTATCGCAGCAACAAATGAAGGTAAAACATGGGTCGAGGATAATAACATGGCGAATAGTCCCGGGGTTTTCTTGGGATGCGCGGGGGATAATGATTTTATAAACCAATTTATACAGGGTGTCGCGTTTCATCGGTTTTGGGATCGAATACTTGCTTATACTAAATTCAATCAAATATAGCGCAATCTTTTCGGCAGATTTTCCACTGAGCATCGTTATGGAACCGTTTTGAATGCAAAAAGCATTCAAAAGAACCCATGCCTTGCTCAGCAAAAAATCATCTCTCAAATATAACACTATATTTGAGAGAATTTAGTATTAGTCGGTATAAAATTTCAAATAAATGTTTTTAAAACCCAATCGACTTTTTATAAACCGTCGGGGATAAACCTGTCACTCTATTGAACATCCTTGTAAAATGATGGATACTTGAATAACCGAGCTTATCGGAAATTTGAGTTATATTGAACTCTTCTTCTCTGATAAGCTTTTTCGCCTCTTCAATTTTTAAATCAATAAAATATTCAATCGGACTTTTACCTATTGCGGCTTTGAAAATCCTGCATAAATATGTTTTGCTGATTAAAAATTTATCACAGATATCCTGAAGTGTAAGCGGGATATATATACTATCTATTAAATAACTCTCTATTGAGTCTACAATTGAATTTTCCGCTATCATTTTGGATGTTTCGGTGTAAAACATAGTTTTTACAGATTCCCCACTACTGCGTATCAATGAGAATAAGAATTCGATAAGATAACATCGCATTAATTGAACAGAGCCTACTTTTGCATTTTCAAAATTAAGCGGGGACTTGTTTTCAAATTCATGCGGCAATTCTGCAAGTGCGTTTTTAGCTTCGGATAAAAATAATGACAGAATCTTTTTTGAGTTCTTTCCCAAGTTGAATATCTTTTTGTTAAAGTTGTTCATTATTTCACTATTGCATGTAAAGGCAATAATCACAATGTTATTAGACTCCTTCTTATTCGATATATGAGAATGCAATTCCATAGGCTTGTGGAAGATAACCTGACCTTGAGACAGCGAGCAACCTATTCCGTCAACTATAGCATTTATATTACCCCTGTCAACATAAGCTATTTCCCAAAAGCCATGCCTTTCGGGGGTATGGTAGAAGTTTTTATCTAATTCAAGATAATAAACAGCGTTAAATCCCAAAATATCTATGTCTCTATTTATTTTTGTCATTTCAAACCCCATAAATAAAACCCCTTGTGCAATATGTGTTAATAATTTTACAACATAAGTTAAAGACATTATATCTAAAATATTATATCATATATATATTAGGTTAGTCAATTTTCTTAATGTCATACCTGCGGTCGAAAATAATATATGTTAAAAGGATGTTTCCATAATGTTTGATGTTTCATGTATAGGAATTTTAGTAGCAGATGTTATTGCAAAACCGGTGGATAAAATACCGGATAAGGGACTGCTGAATTTAATCAGTGGGATATCGTTACATAGCGGCGGTTGCGCAATGTCGGCCGCTGTTGATATGAGCATACTCGGTATTAAAGCGGCTATATTGGGCAAGGTCGGCAATGACAGTTTCGGGGAGTTTTTAAAAAGTGTTCTTGAAAGTAATAATGTCGATACAGATGGTTTGTGTGTTGATAAAAAAACACAGACTTCCGCATCGGTTGTACTGTCAGACAGTCAAGGCGAACGCACATTTTTACATTGTACAGGTGCAAACGGCACCTTCTCAAAAGACGATATTAATTGGGATGTTATTGAAAAAAGCAAGGTGGTGTTTGTTGCCGGCACCTTTTTAATGGACACCTTTGACGGGGCACATTGTGCAAGTGTACTTAAAAGGTGCAAGCAAATGGGAAAGACTACTGTATTGGATACTGCCTGGGACAGCAAAGGCAGATGGATGGATGTCTTGGAGCAGTGTATGCCGTATATAGACTATTTCTTGCCAAGCATTGAAGAGGCAATGGCTCTCAGTCAAAAACAAATCCCTGAAGAAATTGCCAAAGAGTTCTTTGATAAAGGTGTAAGCAAAGTTGCCATAAAACTCGGCAGTAAAGGCTGCTACTTACAAGATGGGAAGAACAAAAAACCGGTTATAGTACCTCCGTATAAAGTACAAGCAGTCGACACTACCGGTGCGGGGGACAGCTTTTGCGCCGGTTTCATAACAGCACTTGTTAAGGGAATGAGTTTTACCGAATGCGGATATTTTGCAAATGCGGTCGGCGCACATTGCGTTTCAGCACTCGGCGCAACCACCGGCATAAAACCTATGGATGATATTCTGGCGTTTATGGAGGCGAAAAAATGAAGGCTGTTGTATATGGTGGTGGCAATATTGGTCGTGGTTTTTTAGGTCAGCTTTTATGCGAAAGCGGATATGAAACTGTGTTTGTTGATATAAACCAAAGCCTAATTGATAGACTAAATGCGGATAAATGTTACCCTATAAAAATAGTATGTAATGAATACCAAAACGAAATAATTATAAAAAACGTGCGCGCAGTACATAGTAACAGTGCACCGGACGAAATACAAACAGCGGATATAATTTTCACCTCTGCGGGGGTAAATGTATTACCTCATGTGGCACCGGTAATTAAAGAGGGGTTAGAAAGGCGCGAAACAGGCGTTGATATAATAATTTGTGAAAATTTAATTAACGCCGATAAATACCTGCACGATTTAATCAGACCTACCGGAAATGTCGGTTTTGTAGAAGCAAGTGTGGGACGCATGGTGCCTGTAATGACAGAACAGATGTATGAGGGATGCCCCACAAAAGTATGGGTAGAACCATTCTGTGAGTTGCCTGTTGATAAGGCGGCTTTTAAAAACCCCATACCCCAAATTAAAGGCATGCTTCCAAGTGCACCATTTGAATATTATATTCAAAGCAAATTGTACCTGCACAATATGGGCCATGCAATTGCTGCTTATTTGGGAAAACAAAAAGGCTATAAGTTTATCTGGCAGGCTATGGAAGACAACACCATAGCCCAAGCGGTTAAAAATGCAATGCATGCTTCCGCTATGGCATTACATTTAGAGCATAACAAGCCAAAAGATGAAGTTATCGCCTATGCAGATGATTTAATGAACAGGTTTAAAAACAGATGTTTAGGTGATACTGCCGAGCGTGTTGGGCGCGATACAGAACGCAAGCTTGCAGCGGGGGACCGTCTGTTGGGTGCGCTTAAATTATGTCAAAAGCATAAAATACCCGCTGAGGATATTAAACAAGGAATTATAGCGGCATTAGATTATATTTATGAGGGGGAATATTAAATGGATTTTATGAGCACTGTTAAGAACTCGCTGTTGGAGGGGTTTTATCCCAAAGGTTGGGACATGCAAAAAATTGATGAATGTTGTGAGAAGGGTGACGAAAGAGAGGATTTTTGGCACAAAGATTTTAACCCGATCTCATGCGATAACATAAATGATTTTGACACCTTAATGGGGCATGAGATTGCCATACAAATCAAAAAGGCAAAAGAAAATGGCGAAAAGCTTATTATGATTATACCTGTAGGACCAATGGGAATGTATAGATGGGCAATGTTCTTTTTGAAAGAGTGGCAAGTAAAGTGCGACCATGTGTATACCTTTAACATGGACGAATGGGCGGATCAAGACGGCAATACCCTTTCGAACGATAGTGATGCATCTTTTGAAAACACAATGAAAAAAGCTTTTTTTGATAAACTTGG
>JAAZFB010000128.1 GCA_012511915.1 Clostridiaceae bacterium | reverse complement strand
CAAATGGACTATGCCGATTTATTCGATATACAAAAAAATCCTGAGGGCGAAATTACCGCGATAATTGCAAATACGGCAAAAATGAATGTATTAAAATCGCAAATTTCACTTGATATACAACAAAAAATCGAGGAAACGCAACAAAGCGAAATAGGAATCCCTTTGGGCAGTCTGTTCGGCGGTGAGTTTATAGCCGGCAGGGGACATGTCATTCCTCTTAAATTAGTAATGGGGGGCATAATGGAAATAGATTTCAAAAATTCATTTACAAACGCTGGCATCAACCAAACAAAGCACGAAGCATACATTGACATAAAAATAACGGTAAATGCACTAATGCCCTCAGGAAATATCTCAACTGCAATTGCCACCACAATGCCCTTGACCCATGCAATAATTATAGGGAAAACCCCAAACAATTATGCTAATTTTCAGTTATAAACCTTGTTAATTATTTATTTTTTTGATATAATATCTCTTATATTGTTTTTGGTGGTGTATTATGCCAAAGGAAAAAATCTCAGAGTTAAAGCGACAAATCGAACTGCACAATTATAATTATTATGTTAGGGACAACCCTACCATTTCTGATTTTGAATATGACGCCCTAATGAACGAACTAAAACAGTTAGAGCAAGCAAACCCCCATTTAATAACACCCGATTCACCCACTCAAAGAATAGGCGGTGGTCCGCTTGAAGCGTTTGGTACCGTTACACACGCGGTTGTTATGGAGAGTTTAAACGACGTATTTTCAAAAGCGGATGTTGAATACTTTGATAGCAATGTAAGAAAGCTGTTACACCCGCAAGAGGTACAATATGTTGTAGAGCCTAAAATAGACGGCCTTTCTGTTTCTTTAGAATATCAAAACGGTTTTTTTGTTCAGGGTTCAACAAGGGGAGACGGTGTTGTCGGGGAAAATGTTACACAAAATCTAAAAACAATAAAAAGCGTCCCGCTAAAAATAGACAATGCACCTAATTATTTGGAAGTGCGCGGCGAAGTATATATGACAATTGAAAATTTTGAAAAGCTTAACGAACAACGTCAAGATGATGACCTGCCATTGTTTGCAAACCCACGAAATGCCGCAGCGGGCTCATTGCGCCAGCTTGATAGTAAAATCACCGCAAGAAGGGGCTTGGATATTTTTGTTTTCAACATACAGCAAATTACCCAAAAAACGCTTGAAACCCATTCTCAAGGGCTTGAATTGTTAAAATCACTCGGGTTTAGTGTTACACCATCATATAAGGTTTTTTCAAATATTCAAGATGTATTGTCCGAAATCGACCGGATCGGCGCACAGCGTGAAAACCTGCCCTTTAATATTGATGGTGCAGTTGTAAAGGTAAATTCACTTGCACAACGCCGGATATTGGGAAGTACAGCAAAGGCTCCCAAGTGGGCAGTCGCATATAAGTATCCTCCCGAGCAAAAGGAAACTGTGTTAGAAAACATTGTAGTACAAGTTGGCAGAACGGGTGTACTCACCCCAAACGCAGTTTTGCAACCGGTGAAAATTGCAGGCTCTACAGTATCAAAAGCAACCCTGCATAATATCGACAACATAACCGAAAAAGATATCCGAATAGGCGATGTTGTGATTATTCAAAAGGCCGGGGATATTATCCCGGAGGTTATAAAAAGCGTTAAACAAAAGCGCAGCGGTAACGAAAAGGTTTTCCAAATGCCTGCCCGTTGCCCCGCCTGTGAAAGCACTGTTTTGCGACAACCGGGCGAAGCGGCAACAAAGTGTATAAACCCCACCTGCCCCGCTCAAAGACTCAGGCATATAATGCATTTTGCATCGCGTGGCGCGATGAACATTGATGGGTTGGGCGAGGCGGTTTCTGAACAGCTTGTAAACAATAATCTTATTAAAACAGTAGCCGATTTATATTATTTAAATAAGACGAGCTTACTTAAAATTGAACGAATGGCGGACAAGTCCGCAACCAACTTATTAAATGCAATAGAAAAATCCAAAAATGCAGGGCTTGACAAAGTGATTTTTGCACTTGGTATCCCCTTAGTTGGCAGTAAAACAGCAAAGGTGCTTGCGCAACACTACGGTAATATAGATGCCGTTTCAAATGCAACAGCGCAACAGCTTTCACAAATAAATGATATCGGCGATACTATTGCACAAAGCATAGTGAGCTATTTTGATAATGATAATACATGGGATATAATTAACAAGCTACGATTTGCAGGTGTTGATTTAACATACCAAACAGATAATACCGACCACCGCTTTAGCGGGAAAACTTTTGTATTAACAGGTACACTGCCCACATATAAGCGCGAACAGGCAGCGGCTTTAATAGAGGAGCGTGGTGGCAAAGTATCAGGTAGCGTTTCGGCTAAGACGGACTTTGTACTTGCTGGTGAAGATGCCGGAAGTAAACTTTCAAAAGCTCAGCAATTGGGCATAACAATAATAGATGAAGAACAGTTTAATTTGATGTTGCTATGAAAATCTTAGATGATTGGAGAAAAAGTTAAATGAAACCTACTGAAAAGGAATTAAACAGAATTGCACAGCTTGCATGTCTCAAATTCAGCGATGACGAAAAAGATGCGCTTCAAAAGTCAATGGAGTATTTTGCGCTTATGGCTGATAAGGTAAATGAGGTTGATACTGACGGTGTTGAACCCACTTTCCACGGTATTCAACTAAGCAATGTATTTAGGGAAGATATCGTAACAAGCAACTACAGTATCGAGCAGCTGTTGGAAAATGCGACAAACAAACGCAATGGGTGCTTTGTAGTGCCCAAGGTGTTGGAATAGTGAAAGGAGCAAAAATAAATTGAATTTCTATGAAAAAACTGCACATGAATTACATGATATGCTTATAAAAAAGCAAGCCACAAGTGTTGAAATAACAAAAGCAATAATTGAAAGGGCTAATAATACCGAGCAATATATTGACTGTTATCTCGAGCGCACAAATCAAGAGGCATTGGATACTGCCGAGGCAACAGACAAAAAAATCGCGAACAACGAAAATATTACCCAATTGGAGGGTGTGCCGACAGCATTAAAAGACAATATTTGCACTGACGGTATTAAGACAACTTGCGCTTCAAAAATGCTTGAAAACTTTGTTCCATTCTACGATGCCTTTGTCGTTAAAAAACTGAAATCAAATAATATTCCGATTTTAGGTAAACTGAATATGGATGAATTCGCTATGGGTTCATCAACCGAAACCTCTTACTTTAAAACAACAAAAAACCCCTATGACCCAACCCGCACACCCGGCGGTTCAAGCGGCGGCCCGGCTTCTGCGGTAAGTGCAGGTAGTGCGGTATTTGCGTTGGGATCAGATACAGGTGGCTCCGCCAGGCAACCTGCTTCATTTTGCGGTGTAGTTGGTCTAAAGCCTACCTACGGCTTGGTTTCCAGATTCGGCTTAACAGCTTTAGCCTCCTCTTTGGACCAGATGATTACAATAACAAAAGATGTTACCGATTGCGCTAATTTGTTAAATGTTATTGCCGGACATGACGAATTGGATACAACAAGCTGTTCAATGCCAAAGGTTGACTATACCAAAGCCCTTGCACAAGATATTAAAAACATGAAGATTGCGATTATATCCGATTGTATCAACGAAAACATCGATGAACAGGTAAAATCCGCATTTTTGTCGGCAGCTGATGTTTTCAAGACGTTGGGAGCACTCGTTAGTGATGCTGCAATTGCGTCTTTGGAATACTCACTTGCCGCATATCACATCATTACCGCCGCAGAGGCAAGCTCTAATCTTGCGAAGTTTGACGGTATTCGTTTCGGTTATCAAAGTCCGGATTATCGAGATTTAGTTGATCTATATGAAAGCAGCCGCAGCATAGGGTTTGGCAGTGAAGTAAAACGTCGGATAATAGCAGGCACAGTTGCTCTTAGTGCAAATCATTATAAGTATTATTTTGAAAAGGCACAAAAAGTCCGAACACTTATTTGCAACGATTATAAAGAACTGTTTAAAAAATATGATGTTTTAATTACGCCTACAACTTTGGGCACCGCATTTAAATTAGGCGAATATACCGAAAACACAGCAAAAATGCAGCAAAATGACTTTTGCACCGCTTCTGTGAGCCTCGCCGGATTGCCTGCTATATCAATCCCTTGCGGTTTTGATTCAAATGGTTTGCCGATTGGACTGCAAATAATCGGCAACGCATTTTGCGAAACACAAGTGTTAAAAGCAGCACATGCTTTTGAGAGCAGTACAAATTTCCATCAAAACCGTGCAATCATTAGAAATAAGGAGGGTAAACAGATATGAAATATGAAACGGTAGTGGGACTTGAAATCCATACGGAGTTGTCAACTAAAACAAAAATGTATTGCGGTTGCGCAACTACTTTCGGCAGTGCACCTAACTCAAACTGCTGCCCTGGATGTCTTGCAATGCCGGGTACTTTGCCTGTATTAAATAAAACGGCGGTAAGATATGCAATTGCGGCAGGATTAGCAATGAATTGTGAAATATCAGCGTGGGGCAAGCAAGACCGCAAAAACTATTTTTACCCCGACCTTCCAAAGGCATATCAGGATTCACAGCTTGACACTCCCCTATGCAAAAATGGTTATATAGATATTACAGTTGACAATACCATTAAAAGAATTCGAATAAACAGAATACACATTGAAGAAGATGCAGGCAAGCTACTACATGACTCTATCAGCGGTGACACCTTAATAGATTTAAACCGCGGCAGCCTGCCGTTGATTGAAATTGTTACAGAACCTGATATTTCAAGCGCTGAGGAGGCTAAGTTGTTTTTAGAATCCGTTAAAGCTATTTTAGAATATACCGAAGTTTCTGACTGCAAAATGGAACAAGGTTCGTTGCGCTGTGATGTAAATGTCAGTATACGCCCCGAGGGCGAAACAAAATTAGGGACCCGCTGTGAGATGAAAAATATAAACTCATTCAGAGCGGCTTTTAGGGCAATAGAATTTGAAAGCATGCGGCAGAAAAAGGAATTGGAATTCGGCGGCAAGCTTGTGCAGGAAACACGCCGTTGGGATGACGTCAAAGGTGAAAGCACCTCTATGCGTAACAAGGAAACGGCTATGGATTATAGATACTTTCCAGACCCGGACCTTGTTTATATCGCAATTGATGATGATTTTATTGATGATGTAAAAAGAAGTCTACCTGAATTGCCTGCCGCGCGCAAGACACGTTATATGGAGCAATACAATATATCCTCATACGATGCCGAACAAATAACCAATTCAAAACAATATGCCGAGTTTTTCGAGGGATGTTTAGCCGAGGGCGCCACGCCTAAAGCAGTATGCAATTGGATTTTGGGTGATATTGCAAGAATATTAAACGAAAAAAACATGTCTCCCGGCGACATCCCTTTTTCACATATCCAACTTGCTAAGCTTATAGGACTTATAGAAGATGGGATTATCAGTAATACCGCAGGCAAAACAGTATTGAGCGAGCTTTTCGAAAACCCGCGCAATCCTGAAGATATCGTCTCTGAAAAGGGACTTGCCCAAATAAGCGACGAGGGACAACTTACAAAAGCAATATGCGAAGTTATCGCCGCAAACCCCAAATCTGTTGAAGACTATAAAGCCGGGAAAGACAAAGCCATAGGCTTTTTGATTGGTCAGACTATGCGCGCGACCAAAGGAAAGGGGAACCCTGAACTTATTAACAAGCTGCTTAAAACAGAGCTTGACAAATAGTATTTGATAAACGCCAACACTGCTTTATAGATTGGGTTGATTATCTTTTGCCTTATTATGCTGTTGTGTTTTTCGCTTTTGGTAATATGCACAGCTGTTATCTGTTGTAACAGCCATAAGTGTAACACTCTCTAACGTGCAATTTCCGTCTTTTTGATAAATGCAATCGCTCGAACAATTAATATTTGTCATGCAGCATTCCTCCAATTATAGCATTGGCAAACAGCGCAACTAAAATTCATGTTTTTATTGCGCAGTTTGCCAATTGCATTATTTATATTAACAACCTGCAAAAACAGGTTGGGAACAAGGGGGATGCCCAATATTATATTATGAGGAGAGCTTAATTTATGTTCATAAACCTTTCGTTTTTACCCCAAAGTAAGGTATCACATGTAATAATAGACAAAAAAGCACCGGCGGAATTTATCAGCAACTTATTAAAACTTAAAATCACACCTATTTTATCCACCGTAAACCGAGGCGTTCACCCGTCATTGTCAACGCACCCGGATATGCAATTATTTCATGCCGGCGGCAACACAATTATTTGTGAACCAACCGTCTGCGAATATTATTCAGATATTCTATCGCCCTTGGGATTTAATATAATTTGCGGCAAAACACATCTTAACAGTACCTACCCTAACGACATTGCATATAATATAGCAAAAGTAGGGAGTTTATGTTTGCACAAAAAAAAGCATACCGATTCTGCACTATCAGAGTATGTGACGAGAAATAATATTCGTATAATCAATATTGCACAAGGTTATACTAATTGTGCTGTTTGCATAATCGGGGAAAATGCTGTGATTACCTCTGATTGCGGCATAGCAAAAACACTCGACAACCTAAATATAGAAGTGCTTAGAATTAAAGCAGATAATATCATACTCGAAGGTATGGACTATGGGTTTATCGGAGGTGCAAGCGGTCTTTTAGCACCAAACTTACTTGCTTTTTGCGGAAATATCGAAAAGCATATCGACTATAGACAGATTAAATCATTTGCCCAAAAGCATAATATCGACCTTATTTCACTGTGTAGCGGGGGGCTGATTGATATAGGTTCGATAATACCCATTAAACAGGAAGTGATAGATTGGAACAGTTCTCAATAATTACAAATACAAAAGAAATGCAAAATAGCTTACTTGAAAAAGTTAAAACTGAAATGGGCGATGAAGCCGCAATAGAAATCAAGGAAGATTCATTAGTATTAAAAAGCAATGATGATAAAAGCAAAGAAAAACTGTTTAATGCAATATCAAAATCAATTTTGGAACAATATGAAAACAAACTGATTTCCAAACTAATAAATCAAAACTACTTCTATTTTAATTTGCCGGATAAAAAAAACATCCTAAAAAAAGCCAAGAATTATGCCGACAGCGAAACAGCATTCAATGCGCTTGTCAATATGAAACTAAAAGAATACTTCAGCACAAGCAACAGCGTTATGATTGACGGTTTTGTCAACTTTAGATTAAGTGATTATCAAAACGAACTTGAAGAGCTAATCGACAAAGCTGTCGGTGATTTTATAATAGAAAAAGAGTATAAAGAGTTTATTTCACTGTTAAAGTGCTTTGTGGACATACAAAAACCAAGATGCAACGTCATAAACATTATACCTAATAACGGCAGTTACAATTTATACAACGAAATCTGGGAGGATATCTCGGATTTCTGCATGAAGGACTTTATTAAAGAGGCACAAACGCAACATATAAACTCTGATGATTTACTTGTAAGCGTTTTAATTACCGTGGCACCGCGCAAGATATATTTGCATAATTGCGATCGTATTAAAAACACCGAGCTTGTTTCAACCATAAGACAAGTCTTTTTAAAAAGAGTTACTCTTTGCGACGGATGTGATTTTTGCAACAAACTGTAAAGCAATTATACTAATACTATTTTTCAGGCGACTTTTTCTTATACTAAACACTAATACTAAATTCGAAAGTCGAGCGGGGAAAAGACCGCAAAGACAGTCGGTTTTTATTAGTGTTTAGTATTATATGGCGGGGTTGTTTTCCTTTACAGGAAAAGTTTTATTAACTAATTACTATACATATTTCCTTTCCATTTTTACCATACTAATGTTGTAGACTAAAACAATACGGAGGTTATAAAATTGAAGGCTACGGGAATCGTTAGAAGAATAGATGATTTGGGCCGTGTAGTAATCCCAAAGGAAATTAGACGAACAATGAGAATCCGCGAAGGTGACCCGCTCGAAATATATACTGACAGGGACGGGGAGGTAATATTTAAAAAATATTCTCCTATAGGCGAATTGGGCAACTTTGCTGTGCAATATGCTGATACGTTGTCAAAAACAACCGGCTGTCCTATCGTAATAACCGACAAGGATAATGTTATTGCTGTTTCGGGTGCATCAAAAAAAGACTTTACAGATAAAAAAATATCAAGTGAAATAGAAAAGGTTATGACAGAAAGAGGTGTGTTTACGAAAAAAGGCGCCGACAACACAAGAATGCCAATTATAGACGGGATTGATAAATATATTGCTTCTGTTGTATACCCCATATCATCAGAGGGTGATATAATTGGTTCGGTTGTATTTGTGACGGAGGATGAAAACAAAAAAGTCGGCGAGGTTGAAGAAAAGCTTGCCCAAGTCGCATCAGGTTTTTTGGGAAAGCAGATGGAAGAATAACTCACCCGCTCACACATAAAAAAAGACGGCAATTGCCGTCTTTTTGAATATCAAATGTTGGCGGATGAAGAACGCCTATAGCTGCTCTTTCTTTTAGAATCAGTATTGCGTCGCAATATTGATATCTTTTCATCACTATCTTGCATAAAACTTTTGATTTTTTCTTCAAATGACATCTCACTTGTGTTGCCTTTTGCAGAAAAATCAAATACTTCAGGTCGTTTCGGGCTTCTGATATTGCTTTTTTCAAGAGCCTTTTTTATTGACAGGCTAACCTTTCCCGATTCATCAACAGAAATAACTTTAACCTTGACAACGTCATCAACTTTAAGATGCTCGGCTATATCCTTTACATAATCTAAGGCAATCTCCGAAATATGAACTAACCCCGTCTTCCCGTTGGACATCTGAACAAATGCACCGAACTTTGTTATGCCGGTTACTCTTCCATCAACAATATTGCCGACTTCTACTTCCATGCCAGTAAATTTCACTCCTTAAACTTTTACTATTCTTTGATAGGTAACAACGCAGTTTAAACGCTGTTATTCTTTCATCGTGGTGTCATAAAAAATTATTTCGTCCGGTCGTGCATATCCAAGCTGTTCACGGGCTGCCTTTTCAAGGTATTCGCGTGTTTGTACAAGTTCAATCTTGCGATCAAGTTCCTCTTTTATTTGTTGTTGTTGCTCAATTTGGCCGGCAATATGCCGCAATGCCTTCTTTTTGCTTTCAAATTCTATTTGCTGAGTAATTAATACTGACGAAATATATCCAAGCGCAAGAAGAATAAGAACAAATTGAACCTTTTTGTTCTTATTTATCTGTTTCTTATTTTTAGATGAAGGTGCCTTTCTCATAGGTATCCCTTTCAAACACATCTTTTTTTGATTATACAACACTATAATACAAATGTAAATACCTTTTATTAAATTCTTTTAAAAAAACTGTTAATGTTTAATAAGCTTTGAACTATCTTTTGCTTAATTTTGTTACTTTTTTTCTTACCAATGTTCCAAACAATAAATAAGGGTTTTTTAATTATCTTAAAAATCAACACTACCGGATATAAGACTATTTTTATTACAACAGATAATACTTTTCCCAAGAAGGTAATAATCACCACTGAGGTTTTAATTACACATGGGCTCAGAACCACAAAATAAAAAACAAACCCCAAAAATAGCGCAATCAACTCAAATAAACGGAGTTCGCCACTGCTTACATTTTGCATAAAGATAAAAAAAACTATTACTACAATCAGCCAGTATGCTATATCCTCTGCCATTGCCACAATGTTACTTGTACGAACAACGCGCCTTGCCACTCTGAAAACATCAAATAAAACCCCTGACACCAAGCCGCAAAAGGCACAGGCAATAAATATAAACGCTTGAGTATTTATCGAAACGCCCACACCAAATCCCTACTTAAACATTTTGGATAAAAAGCTACCTTTGCTTTTTCGGCTATAACCATCGCTGTATACTAAACCGCTTATTTCCCCTTCAATGATAATCTCACCTATATCGACATTAAGCCTGTTGATACGGAAATTACTCCCGGAAACAATTAGTGTTCCAAGCTCGGTTATAAGTATCACATTTTCATTATCAAAGCAATCAACGTCAATGACACCCGTTACCGTGAGCTTTAATCTATCCTCTATTAATACATTACCTTTACAGTTTTCTTCCATATGTTAACACCCCTTATATACATATGAGAAAAAAAGAAAAGTATTACAAAATAGTATTATACATTTCGTTTGCCTGCTGTTTTGAAACGTGTTCAGCAACATCCAGCACTTCTGCTCTAAAAAGCTTTTCACCAAACCGAATCTCGATAATATCGCCTACTTTAACTTCAGTGCCCGCCTTTGCCGTTTTCCCGTTTAGGCTGACACGCCCCGCATCGCAAGCCTCATTAGCCACCGTTCTGCGCTTTATTATCCTTGAAACCTTTAAAAACTTATCAAGCCGCATGGTTTTTTCATCCTTTCAACAAGTGGAGTTTACCCAAAGTTTCAGCAACCCGTTTGCCCGCGGGCATCATTTCAACATCTGATTTTGTAATGCCACCGGTTGTCAAAATCAGTAACATATATACTATAGCGCCAATTGCTATTGCCGGCAATACAGCTATTTTTTCCCCAATGCCCACACCTAACATAGCATTCACTGAAAAAGTTGCGATTACACCCATTCCAACCGCCGAGAAAAGCGGTTTAAAAATAAAATCAGCTTTTTCAAATTTGGCTTTTGTAAGTCTTGCAATATAAATTAAGTTAAGCATTGCAATGACAAAATAGCACGCAATTGTACCCAAAGGTGCACCTTCAATATTTATTGAAGCAATGCCAATAAAATAATAATTGAACGCAATCTTTACGATACCCCCTATTATCATGTTAATAACAGGGATATGCATTTTACCGTATGCCTGTAATACCGCGTTTGTAACTTGCACAATTGATACAAAAACAATTGCTATAGATATTGTCCTGAGCAAATCTTTAGCAAGGGAATTGTTTAATATAAGCTGTAAAATCGGCCCCGCTAAAACGGCAAGACCAACCGTACACGGCAAGGCAAATAAAATTGTTATGCGTATTACGCTCTTTGTAATCGTTTGAGCTCCCAAAGCGTCCCTTCTTGTGATCGCAGCGGATATGGCCGGCAATACGCTTGTAGACAGCGCAACTATCATGGTTAGGGGCAAATTAAACAGTAATACTGCATAACCCGAATAAAGTCCGTATAGTTTATTGGCTAAGTCCTCAGTAATCCCTCCCACAGCTACACCATCGTTAATAATACTTTGATATTTTGTGATAAACTCCGGCGTTACATTTGTTATAGATTGCAAACGATTCATTATTGTCATCATATCTACAACATTGGTCAGGCTCGCGACGGATGCACCTATCGTAATGGGTAGTGATATTATCAAAAGCCGTTTTATAATGCCCCGTATACTGCGTGTATTTTCGTTGCCGTTTTTTTCGCCTTTTACTTTATCTATAACGAAAACTATCACAATAAAAATTAATCCTAACATTGTACTTCCGGTTACGCCGGCAACCGCACCCGCTGCGGCTCTTTCTATACTTATGCCCACAAACCACCATGCAAGCAGCATCCCGATAACAAGCTTTCCCAAAGCTTCTATTACTTCCGAAAACGCTGTGGGGTACATATCCTGCCTTCCCTGAAAATACCCTCTGAAAGCTGATACAAGGGCTATGAACAATACCGCAGGGGATATCGCCTTTATGCATAAAGCAGCCTTGGTGTTGCCTAACATCCCAGAAAACCGTTGTGCCCCCCAGTATAATAATATCGAACCTGCCGCCCCCAAAATGCCCAGTAATACTAACGCCACAGTAAAGATCCTGTCCGCCTCGCGCTTTTTCTCGAGTGCTATGCTCTCGGACACCATCTTTGAAACTGCTATAGAAAAACCTTTTGCCGCAAGCACAAAAAAAGTGAATAGTGTATAAGAGGTATTAAAAAGCCCCATTCCCTCTTCCTTTATTAAAATGGTTAGCGGTATTTTAAATACTGCACCCAGAACGTTAACCAGTACACTGCTGGCAACAAGCACCAGAGCACCGTATAAGAAAGACTGTTTTCGCTTAAAAGCCAAGTAAATTCCCCCTACAATAAACAAGTATAATTACCAGCTATTTCCTAAAAGTTTGACATAATTCTGTAACATATTTTTTGTTTTGCTTAGGTATTCCACAATATCCACAAAGTTATTAACAGGCTTGGTATGGCTTTTGCTGTAGTGAATTCGATTTTTCCACAAAAGCAACAATGCGGTTTAGAGGGTTACCATATTTTCACATATTAGTATTATGTGTTAACATAATGCAAATAACAACAAAAATATTCGTTTTTTAAGCATCTAATTCTCGCATAGCAATAGCGTTTAGGTCGCTTCCGGCATGGTTTTTTAACTGCATATCATAAAATGCCCTCGTAGCTATCATAGCGGCATTGTCGGTACAGAAAATGCCCCTTGGACAGTAAAAGTTCAGGTTGCTTTTCTTTGCCCTACTAAGCGTCATTTCACGCAGCAAACTGTTAGATGCAACTCCACCTGCCAACGCAATATTTTCTATCCCATAATACTTCGCACATTTACATAGCCGTTCGGACAACACATCACAAACCGCATACTGAAAAGAAGCGGCGAAATCGGCAATTGGTATTTCCTGATTGTTCTGCCGATATTTATGTAATGTGTTAATAACAGCCGTTTTTACACCGCTAAAGCTAAAATCAAACGAATCGTTAAAATGCACCCTCGGAAAAGAAAAGGCGTTTTCATCCCCTTGTTTTGCGGTTTGTTCTATAATAGGACCACCCGGGTAACCCAAACCTAACACCTTAGCGACCTTATCGAACGCTTCACCGGGTGCATCGTCTTTTGTCTGCGCCAATGTCTTGTATTCCGCATAATCTTTTACAAGCGCAATTGTACAATGCCCTCCTGAAGCAACAAGGCATATAAAAGGAGGTTTCAATTCCGCTTGCTCTATAAAATTTGCAGCTATATGTGCCTGTATATGGTGTACGGCAATAAGCGGTTTTTTTAAGGCAACAGCAAGCGCCTTGGCATAATTTACACCCACCAACAGCGCACCCACAAGCCCGGGCGCATACGTTACCGCAATAGCATCCATATCATCGAAAGTAAGCCCTGCCTGCTGCATCGAGTGCTCTGTAACCTGGCAAATGCACTCTATATGCTTTCGTGATGCTATCTCGGGCACCACGCCCCCGTAGATTTTATGAATTTCGATTTGCGATGCTATGATATTGGATTTTACAATAAAACCATCGTTATATGCTACAACCGCCGCTGCGGTTTCGTCGCACGATGTCTCTATACCAAGTATATGTCGTGTATTTATTATTCATTCCCTCCCATTAAAACCAAATCCATCAGTATTGCATCTTCGCTATCGGGATAATACCCTTTTCTGCATCCCGATATAACAAACCCGGCGGAGCTATATAAGTCTATCGCCGCTTTGTTGGATTTTCGGACCTCCAACATTAATACCTTTATTTCTAACTTGACTGCCTCTTCAATAAGCGTATTTAACAGTTGCCGGCCCACACCCGTTCTTCTGTAAGCCGGTGTAACCGCAATGTTTGTAATGTGTCCCTCATTTAAAACCTTCCACATACCGGCATAGCCAATCAGTTCTTCCTTTTGCTGCGCAACAAAATAATGGGCAAAAGGATTTTCTGCCTCCTGTACAAACATATTTTTTGTCCAAGGATAACGAAAGCACTCCTTTTCCAATGTCGCCAATTTTTCTATTTGGCTTGTTTTAAGAGGTTTTATTATCATTTGAAATAATGTCTGCAATTTTTTCAGTTAACCCTTCTAATTGTGTAAAGCAACGACGATATCCCTCGATATCGTCTCCAAAAGGGTCAACCACCTCTTCATTTGTGCCTGCATATTCACCCAAAGTAGTAGCCTTCTCGTTTTTCAGCATTTCTGTATGCCCTTTTGTCATACATAGTATCAAATCGCTGTCGGTTATTAACTGTTGTGTTATCTGCCGCGCAACATGAGCGGAAATATCTATTCCCTTTTCCTTTGCAACAGCTATTGCATTTGCATTTGCACCTGTACCTGATAACGCAAAAATACCGGCGGATGACACATTGCAAAAAGGCAACGCCTTTTTCAAAAGGCCCTCTGCCATCGGGCTTCTGCAAGTATTACCGGTACAAATAATTAAAATATTTTTTCCCTTTGATATTTTTAATCGCCCCTAACAATTTTGTATCCTGCCGCTTTATAGAGTCTGTTTTGTATTGCCAACCCGATACCACTATCCTCTATATCCGGCGCAAAAATAACTTCTGCTTGCACACCGTCTAACTCTCTTAAAAAGTAAAACAAGTTTGCGGCATATCCCGAAGGCGACTCACCCAAATATTTTACAATACAATTTGGGGGGTATTGCGCCTTATTATTTGTTATAACGCCTACTGTTTTATACTTGGCAGCATTGGCGTTTATATATTTATCAAAATCTCCTTTCACCACAATAACAGGCGTTGCAGGTGAATAATGACGGTATTTAATGCCCGGGGAACGCGGTGTTTCTCCGCTAACTAACTCAAAGCCCTGCTTAACATAACCCAGGGTAGCGGTAAGCTGCTCAAAAGTAATCCCACCGGGACGGAGCAGGACCGGTATATCACCGCTTAGGTCAATTACCGTTGATTCTAACCCGATATTACAACAGCCCCCATCAATTACGGCATCAATCTTGCCGTCTAAGTCTTGCATTACATGTTCTGCTGTGGTGGTGCTCGGCCTGCCGGATATATTTGCACTCGGGGCTGCTACCGGTATATTGCATTGTTTTAACAACGCCCGGGCAATGTTGTTACTCGGCATACGAATAGCTACTGTGTCCAAACCCGCTGTAACAACGTACGGTATCTTGTCTCTCTTTTTTAAAACAACGGTAAGCGGACCCGGCCAATATAATTGCATAAGCTTTTTTGCCTGTTCGGGTGTTTCGCTCACAAGCAAAGGCAATAGCTCATAGTCTGCAATGTGTACAATAAACGGATTGTCAGCCGGCCGGCCTTTTGCCAAAAAAATTTTTTGCACCGCATGTTCATTTAATGCATCTGCCCCAAGCCCGTAAACGGTTTCCGTGGGAAATGCAACGAGCCCGCCACTGCGTAATATCTCTGCGGCACGAGCAATATCGGTGTCTTTTGTTGTAAGTAATGATGTATTCAAAACTCTATACCTTCAACCTCTCCGCCTGGAAATGTGTTGCCAATGCATCGATTATTTCATCTAAGTCCCCGTTCAAAACAGCGTCAATCCTATGCACTGTGAGACCTATCCGGTGGTCGCTCACCCTGCCTTGCGGAAAATTATATGTTCGTATACGTTCACTTCTGTCGCCTGAGCCTACTTGGCTTTTCCGTTGCTCGGCAATCTCGGCGTTTTGCTTTTGTTGCATAACATCGTAAAGACGTGAGCGAAGAATTTTCATGCCCTTTTCCTTGTTTTTGTGTTGGGATTTCTCGTCTTGGCACGATACAACAAGCCCTGTGGGAATATGCGTTATTCTCACCGCCGAGTCCGTTGTGTTAACGCTCTGCCCGCCGGGCCCCCCTGATCTAAAAACATCTATACGCAAATCGTTGGGGTTTATGTCAACCTCTACTTCCTCTACTTCCGGTAAAACAGCTACCGTTACAGTGGAAGTGTGAATTCTACCCCCGCTTTCGGTGGTGGGGATTCTCTGTACACGATGCACTCCGCTTTCGTACTTCAGCCTGCTATATGCCCCCGACCCGGTTATACCAAACGATATTTCTTTTATTCCGCCCAATTCGGTGGCGTTTAAACTAAGCATCTCCACAGACCAATTCTTAATTTCGGCATACATTGAATACATTCTGAACAAATCACCTGCAAACAATGCTGCCTCATCGCCACCGGCGCCTCCGCGGATCTCCACGATTACGTTTTTCTCATCATTCGGGTCTTTCGGCAACAACAATACCTTAAGCTGTTCTTCAATTTTGGCAATCTGATTACGTGCCTCATCATATTCTTCATGCACTAAGTCTTT
>JAAZFB010000127.1 GCA_012511915.1 Clostridiaceae bacterium | reverse complement strand
TACCGTTATGACGGGCTAAGAGCAAGCAAAACCGTAGACGGCGTAAAAACCGCGTTCAACTACAATAACGGGAGTATAACCTCCGAGCAGGTGTACGGCGAAAAGGTGCAGAGCTATCAGTATTACAGGGGACTTCGCCTGATAGCCATGGAAAACGAGCACAACGAGAAAAGCTACTTTACCTTTAACGCGCATGGTGACGTAATCGGCTTGGGCGATGAGGAATATGAGTATTCCGCGTTCGGTGAAAGGCTTGGCAACAACGGCTATGTAAACATAGACGGGACATGGCAGCGCGAGGAGGAAAAGGCGCATAATCCGTTCGGTTACTGCGGGGAGTATTTCGACGATGAAAGTGGCCTTGTTTATCTGCGGGCGCGGTATTACGACCCAGTGACTTCACGTATGCTTTCTGAGGATACTTATGAAGGTGATATCAGAGATCCACTTAGTTTGAATAGATACACATATTGTGCCAATAATCCAATTTTATACATTGATCCAAGTGGAAATGTTTATATCCTCGCATGGTCATATGGAAGGTCAGATCTTGCCGATTATACGAATAATAAAGGTGAAGTTGATTGGGATATCTTCACAAAAGAGAGTTCATTTGCAAGGGCAGCATATACTAAAAGAAAGCTCTTAATTGAACATGGTATAAAAGAAGATGATATTATTGTTAGAAGAATAGATAGTGAAGATGATTTAAAAGCTGCTTGGAAGGAATGGCTAAAATATAGCCACGTTGACCAACTACATATGTATTCACATGGGACAAGTGGTGGACCCGTAATGGCTGGTGGAGGAGGGAGTCAATTTTTACTTGAAGCTCCGAGATTAAATTTTGGCTCAAGTTTATACATGGGAAAAATAAATGGTAGAAGTGTAGGAATAATATCAACTCCTTATGCGGTATTTTACGGGTGTAATACTGCTAATGGTGATTTTGCACAGAATTTTTCAAATAACCAGAAAGTAGGAGTTTATGCACAGACTTATTATGCTAGTTTTTCTACAAATTCTACAAGATTTAGCGCGATAGATGGTAAAAGCACCAAACTTAATGTATATTTGCTTTCCTTTGAATGGGGTAGTAGTTTTACAAAAAATGTGTTTGGTAAAAATACTGGTTTGCTTAATAGGGACGGTCTGGGCAAATATTTTGCTCCACAATAATGTGGGGGGAGGTATAAAATGTATAAATCAAGAGAAATCATTTATATAGCATTAACACTAGCCATAATAGGTGTGATAGGTGTTATATATTTTGGAAGGGCGGAATCAGAAACGAGAAAATTACAGAGTATTATTCATTCTTTTACTAAAAGTGATATACAGTATTTGGATGATAGTGTCTCATCAACTACACTTGTTAAGTATCGAGATTATAAAGAAAGGTATAAAAATGTGCGCTCGAATGTTATTAAAGCATTTGACAATGATTACTTTACAATGCAACCAGATTCTATGTATATTGACACAAAGCTTTCAAAAGAAGGGGATTTGAATAGAGTTAGATTGATAGGGTGGCCTAAAGTTAATGAAAAGGAGGTTGAATTAACTATTGTAATTGAATATATAGCTAGGCGGAATGGAATACAAATAATACAAATATCTTCTGATGAAGAATTATTTGGCAGAATTTTTTTTGGTGAATAGTGATTAAAATTGTCGTGCGGACAGTTCCCCCGGCAACTTTAGCCATGGGTTGTCTCATCAATAACCTATGGCTAAAGTTATGACGGATTGGGTCGGCTTGTTAGTGAGACGAACTCAAAGGATAACATCCCTTCCGTATTCAGATACGACAGCAACAGCCTGATGAAAACCGCGGCGGATGCTACCGGAACGTATAGCTTCTCTTATGACGAATTCGGGCGGCTGACAAGGATCAAAAACCCGGATAATAAGGAGCAGATATATACGTATGATGACGGCTCGAATATAAAGACATATGAGCAGGTGCGTATCGGAAGGGTAGAGCATAAGTTAAACAATTATTATGACAAAGCGGGAAGGCTTGTTAAGGTTGAAACGCCGGCGGGGGTTGTGAAATACGAATATGACGGCGTAGGCCGGCTGACCCGTGAGGAGAACCTCGGCTCAAGCGTCAATGCGGTATACACCTACAGCCTGTTTAATGAAATAGCCGGAATAGATATATTTAAAAACGATGAGTTAGAGGAAAG
>JAAZFB010000126.1 GCA_012511915.1 Clostridiaceae bacterium | reverse complement strand
AGTAAATACATTACGGATTTTATCTAAAATATCTTGAAACAAATCAGGGATTGCGATACGCAAAAGCGCAAGCAATGCAGCACCGATAATAACGGTTATTAAGATTTTAATTAATACATCCAAAAAGCCTTCGCCGCACTCGTCCTTTACTATTGAATATTCCGCCCCGAACCGTGCATCATGACCGCACAAATTGGGCATTCAAACCGCTAAAACTGTGCATAGTTTCCGGCTTGATTGAGCATTAGTCAAAAATCTTCTGTATAATGAATTTATACATCCTTTAAGTAGGTGTAAATAAATTCAAGGAGGGTCATACAAATGACCAATTACAGAGAGATTTTAAGGCTTGCCAGTCTTGGAATCACCAAAAAAGACATAGCGTCTGCATGCTCATGTTCACGAAACACAGTTGCCGATGTTCTAAAACGTGCAATAGGGGTAGGGCTCAGTTATCCATTGTCGGAGGACATTTCGGATACAGCTCTTAGACAAAAGCTTTTTGAAGGACAAGATGGAAAACCAGCCTACAAAATGCCGGACTATGATTATGTTCACAGGGAAATGGCTAAGAGCGGTGTTACCCTTACGCTATTGTGGCTTGAGTATTGCGACCAGTGTCGTGAAACCGGTGAGTTGCCGTACAAATCCACGCAATTCAACAAATATTATGCCGATCATGTAAAAACAACAAAAGCGACAATGCACATAAACCGAAAACCCGGGGAACTGCTTGAAGTGGATTGGGCGGGGCAGACAGCCTTTGTCGTTGACACGGATACGGGTGAGCTTCTACCGGCATACATTTTTGTTGCAACACTGCCATACAGTGGGTATTCTTATGTGGAAGCATTTTTATCACAAGATCAAAACGCTTGGATTACTGCTCACGTTAATGCGTACAATTACTTTGGCGGAGTCACCCGTATTCTTGTTCCGGACAACCTGAAAACAGGCGTTGAAAAGGTAACCAAATCTGTGGTTTTTCTCAACAAGACCTATCAGGAGATGGCGGAGCATTACACAACTGCGGTGATTCCTGCAAGGGTGAGATCCCCCAAGGACAAGGCGTCCGTTGAAGGTAGTGTCGGTATCATTTCAACATGGATTTTAGCCGCAATTCGTAATCAGCAGTTTTTATCATTGCGTGAACTCAACGAAGCCATCGAGGATAAGCTTTATCAATTTAATCACAAACCATTCCAAAAGAAGGACGGAAGCCGTGCCACGGCTTTTTCAGATGAAAAACCTTATTTGCTTCCCTTGCCGCTAAATGATTTTGAATTATCAATATGGCGGATTGCAACGGTACAATACAATTATCACATCAGCATTGAAAATCAAAATTATTCGGTTCCTTATGAGTATATCAAGCAAAAAGTTGATATAAGGCTGACGAAAAACACAGTAGAAGTATTTTTTGAAGGGAACCGTATCTGCTCCCACCCCCGCCTTTACGGAAGACAAGGACAGTATCGCACTCTTGAAGCCCATATGCCGCCCAACCATCAGCAATACATACAGTGGAATGGTGAACGTTTCCGAAAATGGTCATCAAAAATCGGTCAAAATACCGCTGCCGTGGTGGAATCCATACTAACCGGATACAAGGTGGAACAACAAGGCTACAAGACGTGTATCGCACTTTTAAAGCTGTCCGATAAATATTCCGTGGCTCGTGTTGAGGCCGCTTGTGAAAAAGCTTTGTCCTATACGCCGAAGCCCAGTTTCAAAAGTATTTCAGCCATTTTAAAATCCGGTCAAGACAAAATCAACGAGGATACATCTTCAACCTCCGATACCAGCGAATATGGCTTCACCCGAGGCGCTGACTATTACACAAGGAGTAACGACTAATGCTTAACGATAACACCGTCAGTAAGCTTTACGAAATGAAATTAGGCATCATGGCACAAGCGCTTCGCGATCAAATGCTTGATCATCATTTTCATACCATGTCGTTTGAAGAAAGATTCGGTTTGTTGGTTGATGCCGAATGGACAGCGAGAAAAAACAATCGGCTCACCAGGTTAATCCGGAATGCTAATTTTTCGTTCCATGATGCCTGCGTCGAAAACATTGAGTATCATGCGGACAGAAATTTAGATAAATCCCAAATCACAAGGCTGTCCACCTGCAACTACATACCGGAAGCACATAATATCATTATTCTGGGTGCTACCGGCAGCGGAAAAACATATTTGTCAAACGCTCTTGGCATGTCGGCTGTGCGAAACTTTTATACGGTAAAATATATCAGGATTCCTGACCTGCTTGTGGATTTAGCCATAGCGCGCGGCGAAGGATCTTACCGTATAGTCATCAACCGCTACAAGCAGGTGAAATTGCTGATCTTAGACGAATGGTTGCTATTTCCTTTGAAAGAAACAGAGGCACGAGATCTTTTAGAAATCGTGGAGGCTCGTTACAAAAACGCATCCACCGTTTTCTGCTCACAATTTCAAGTGGCAGGATGGTATCACAAAATCGGGGAACCAACGCTAGCT
>JAAZFB010000125.1 GCA_012511915.1 Clostridiaceae bacterium | reverse complement strand
TGAAAAGTCAGCAATAATGCGGCTTTTCAGACTTTTTTTTGAAATATACGTGAGATTTTTTGATTTTTAATGTAATACTATTTTCCTTGTAACGGCCGCTATTGATAAAAAATGTTTTTCAATATTTTAAATGAGGAATAGTATAAAATCTTTGCAAACCCTTGAGCGGTAATGTATAGTATATTTTAACGGACTTTTCACATAATAAAAGTATAATTTTCATGGAGGTACTTTTATGGAGAATTCAAATAAGCAAAATATGAAGCAGGATTCCGTTAAAACTGCAAATGAGTCAGTGGAGAAAACAAAAAACCAAAACCACAATTCAAAAAAAGAAGGTCTTGGGCCAAATACAAAAAGGTAGGTAAATTTATGCCAAAGGACAGTCAACCCGATAACAAAAAGGCAAGGATGGAAAAATGCCAAGGGCAGACGCCTATTACAGCTGAAAATCAGAACAAAAATAAATATGCAAAGAAAAAATCCAATAAACACAACGATGTTTAATGCTATTCCTTATTTAAAATATTGACAAACTTTTTTGTCAATAGCGGCCGCAATCAGCGGCCGTTACAAGGAAAATAGTATTTACTAATTCGCAATTAATGAAATTTTTCTAACGCGAATTAGTATAACAATAAGCCGAAAACTTATACTAATCCTCAATTAAAAGACAACTATAAAAACTTAGGATTTTTTTCGTCAGGCAAGGCAGAAGGTTCCGTTAATACTTTATGTATTCGCGAGCATTTTAATGCATGATTGCGGATAATTTGCCTTTTAAAACCATATGGGGTTCAACTCCCTTATGCCTGACGCAGCATGACAGAACAAAGACAAGTTTTTTGCAGAAATGAAAACAACCCAAAAAAAAGGCGACTACAGTCGCTCCGTAAATCTCTATTTTTCTTGTTAGTATTACAGCCAAACAGTAACAGCAAAGCCGTTCTTGATATAATAAGTGTTCGTGTAATACCCTTTTGGGAAAGGACACCAAAAAAGATATTTCCGCGCTGCAGTCGTATACTCGCAAAAAGGTAGTAGCGACAGCGAACCGTCATGAGGGCGTTTACAACCGAACAGGTTAGCCGAGCGTGCCTTTTTGCGAAATAGGAGGAGCAAGGAAGCGATCGGATGTTTTTCTTGCAAAGAAAAACGGAGCAAAGCGAACTTTGCTCCGACGTGGTGGAGCATACGAGACTCGAACTCGTGACCCCAACACTGCCAGTGTTGTGCGCTCCCAACTGCGCTAATGCCCCTCATCTACCACATAAGGTGTTGAATAATCGAATAACACAAAATTTATGCGGTAAATAAAAATTTTATTTTATAATCATGGATGCAGAATCACTATCTAAATACAAAATGAAATCGTTGTGTTCTTTTAACATGGTCGCAGGGATCAAATTAGTCAAATCATTTTTCAATGTATCGCTTACCGCCTTTGCCTTTACGGCATAAGGAACACACGATACAATCCGCTCACATTGCATAATTTGATGAACTGTCATTGAAACAGCTTGTTTAGGAACATCGTCAATGGTGGCAAACCAACCCTCACCCATCTGCTGTAATTTGCATGCATCGTCAAGGTTTACTTTTCTATATGCCTCTTTGGTATCAAAATCCGCAGGAGGGTCGTTAAACGCTATATGAGCGTTCTCACCTATTCCAATCAATCCAATATCAATTGGCGCACGGCGTATTTCCTTAGTCAATTTTTCAATGCCCTCAATTGTTCCGTCAACAAAGTAAGCTACTTTGAGGTTAATATGATTTACAAAACGCTCCTCCAAATATTTCCTAAAGCTTGCTTTGTGGGTTTTAGGCAAACCTATGTATTCGTCCAAGTGGAACATCTCAACCTTTGACCAGTCCACATCCTGTTTGATGAGCGCCTCGATAGTGTCAAATTGGGAAGCCCCCGTTGACAACACAATCCTTGCCTCTGCATTTTTTGCAATGCATTTGTTTAAAACATCGGCAACATGGCGTGCCGCACTTGCTCCAAGACTTTTGGGATTTTCACAAATTCTAATCTCCATCTTACCAACTCCTCTTTACTTTTCGACAAAATTAATCATGCTATACCTAAGCTGCAGAAATATATTAAACTTAAGATCAAAGTATGCTGTTTAATAACAATATCATGGGAAAGGTAGTAGTCATTGATATAATGTAGCCATTTTTTTCGTTGAAACGAATATACCTACATTTTAGAAAAATGGCTACATTTCATAAAAAAATCCTTACAACCACGGAAATACTGCCGCCCTCATTGATATTAATATTTTTTATGGGATTTTTCTTGTTCGCGTTGACTTACAACTGTGGTGTATTCGGTATATGCTTCGGTTCGTAACGATGTTTATGCTTTTCCTTGCTGTACTTATTGACGACCACACCCTCTGTTATTGACCGACAATCGTATATGAATAATTTTTAAATACTCTGCCAACTCGGATTCCGTCAGCGTATATTTCAAACGCTTTATTGCCGGACAGAACAGTTCCCGTCGTACCTTTACCGATATCGATATTGGGTGTGAAAGCGTAGCTTGCGTCCAAATTCGCGGTATCTGTTGTGGGTATATAGGAAGCCGTGAATGATACCGAAACGCCTTCTTCAAACTCAAGAGGAGTTTCAGTGAATTGCAGTTCAATATTATTCCCTGTCATTCCGCCCATGTTCCCCAGCGTAATATTATATGAGTCGGCGCCGCCGCTGAAATAGCCCGCACCGTCCATTCTTGCCACAATAATATAGTTGTTTAATAACTCAGTGCTAACTGAAAGCGGTCTAAAGAAACGTTCGCTTATACTCAGACTGCTGTTTGAAATGTTATATCGATACACATTATCCGTACGCTCATAAGCATTTAGCACAAAATAGCTAAAGGATTTAAGCGAATCTGATGCACTGACCGTTACATACAAGGGAGAGGTGGTATCTTCCGCAAGACACGAAAGATTGAACACCTTGACACCGGGCCTTCTCTGACTTATATTGCTCCTCGTGTCAGGTATATAATTGCCGTCGTAATCGGTGTTGTTGACAAGCAGCCAACGTGAAATGTCGTTTATTTCAAAGGGACACACATAGCCCTGCGATTGGGGGTATGAAAGAGGATAATCGCTTATATAAAACTTAACGAATCGCAGCAGACTTGAAGCGGCCAGTATCTCAGTAATGCCCTTTGATTCATTCTTCATGGAATCATAAATAATTTTCAATCCCCAGGCGATTGAGGCGCCGGGACTTTCACCAGGCTCTGGCGGAACAAGAGTAATCTTTCCGCCTTTCATTTTATATACAGGTTCTTTCTGATTAATATTGTGTTCACTTGCGACAAAGCCGGCAAAGTAGCTGCTTGCATATTCTATTGAACCATTGTGATTCGTAATATCGTCAAACCAGCTTGGCGGTATTTTTTTCCCTGTACGGTTTACAAAAGACCCCTTTTCGTTCGGGAAAGTTGCTGCGGTATATGCGGCGGCAAAAATATCCGCCGCACCTTCGGTAAACCATAGCTCCGATGAGCGGGACATTCGCCATGTACCTATATATTTTGCCTGAATTATATGAAAATACTCGTGGTATAGTGTGTTGTAAACCTCACCCCAGCTCTCATAGTTGCTGCCGTTTAAGTAAATGCTTGAACCGTTGGGGTAGCCGTCAGGACTGTCGGGGTCATTACGCATAATGCTGATAGTTATACTTTGAGAATCTGAAAGAACACTAGTTCTAAACAGGCTTCTAAACTGCGGATATATAGTGGTTGCAAAAGTTGTTGCCACAATCTCTGCCATCTGCTTTTGCGTATATACCTTGCTGCCTATATTACAGTCGTTATCGGAATTATATTTAACTTTCACACTGCCATAGCTTCCCATGCCGCGGTAAATCGATGCGTCGCTTCCAAATATCAATCCCCAAATCGATAAATGATCTGAATGTATTGTTGCAATGCCGTTATTATAATCAATATCAGCGTTTTGCGTTTTCCAGCTTTCCGTAGTTTCATCAAAATACGCCGCCTTTAACTCTTTATCGCCTACCACCGAAGGGTCAAAGTGCATTGTCATTACAATGCCCTCAATTTGAGTTACAGCGCCGCTGCCGTCCGTCACATCTACACTGGCGCATTGCAGCACCGAATCATCTGTCGGAATTAGCGACTGTACGGACAAGCTACGTCCGTCTTTAACCTCGCTCTCCGGGACGGAAAACGAAAAACCGTCATGGGTATTTTCAGCCGTAAGCGGCTGTGTAAATGAAATATTCGGCATGATAATAATACGCAGCCGTCTGCTGCTCGCTCCGATGCTTGCGGTAAATTCACAAACACCGCTCTCTGTTGGTGTGCCATAAATAAGTCCATTCCAATACAAATTAAGTCCCTTTGGCAACTCTGTAAATTCGAAGATATTGCCGCCGCTTAAATCGCCGCCGCTTAACTGGTATGAATACTCAGCATCGCACATAGCCTTTGGCGGATTTCCGTATATCAAAGTAGTATCATCAACCTGCTTAACAATTACCTCAAATTTATCACTTGCATTTTCTTTATTGGTGATACAGAAGCGGGCATACGGCACGCGTTCCTCTATTTCACGCACGGAATTGGTTACAGACACTTCTGTCAGCACCTCATTGTCAACTCCGTAGCAGGCAATGTCTGCACGGGTGATAACATCCTCTAATCCCGTGAAGACGCTGATACTGTCTGTAAACCAATCATTGCTGAAACTTTGGTTATATGTAATAGTAAGAACGCCGTCAGCAAGCGTGTGGTCGTAATATTGCAGATTCTCCGATGAGCGTTGCGTTAAATAGGATTTAAGTGAATCGAATTTCGCATTTTGTTGAATGGTTTTTGATTCTGCAAATGGCTCATTATTATCGCTATTAAAGCAAAACACATTAAAATAATCTGCATCTTCACTGCCTGTTAAAGTAAAATGCACCGTCTCGCCGCTTGTATATTTCTCTTGCGGGATTGTTTGCATACTAATTGCTGTCATGCAGTTGCCGCTGTATGCCGCAACAATCATATTGCAGGAGGTGGAAAGATAATTTGTATTATACGTCACCTGAATTACATCTTCAAAAACTTCGGCATTCGTTATTACCACTTCATATCCGTCGGAAGCTGCTGCCTGAAATACCGCAATGTTCATAAGCAGAGAACATGTACACAAAAATGCTATAAATCTTTTCATAAATCATCCGCCTTTCGTAATAAAACAATATTATGTAGTGATGTGCCCACGATTTTTGGTCCAAGTTCGTTGTTAGCCATGACCGATTATCGGTAGGAATATCCATTCCTACCTAGCTACCATTTTACACTATTATACTTGAATCGTCAAGGGCGGCGTTAGCCGTTTATTTACCCTTGATGATTGAGGGACATTAAAAAAACAAATATATAATTATTTATATATTGTGAAATGTCAACAAAAAACGCCTTCATCGTTTAGGGCGGTGTTCATAGGAAAAACTTCCCTATGAGCACCGCCCTATTTGGACTATGGATTTTTTCGTTGTGCCTACGATAAATTTCAAGATATTGTATATCCTACTCATTGTCAGCCATCATCGCATAAAAATTGAACATTTCGCAATTACTACCAGCCCTTCTTCTGCGTGGGTAGCTCAACAAATCAGAGAGGCGACCCCTTACGGAAAAATTCCCGAATACCTTATCCATGATAGCACTTTTAGAAAACTTCACCATATTATTCAATATCAAGTAGTGGTATTATCTCCTCGTTTAACGTGCGACAAGTAACATCTATCTTCCATTCCAAGTGAAACTTATCACACATATACTCCATACTTGGTTCGAAACCCAACCGTGAATCAAACTCGACCAGTGGCTTCGAATTTTCAGCATTTTCTATTTCTTTTTGTGCTAACTCTATCATTTGATGAATGATTGATTTCCTTATCTTTTTTGCCATCTCATAGGCATTATTAGATTTTTCGAGCTCGCACTTTAAGATATGCCACTTCTTTACATTTATAGTAGTTTGAACACAATTGACAATAAATTTGCCTAAGTTCAAAAGACGCAAGGCTTCATCTAACTTCATCCCACACAGTGTTGATATAACTTCTTCTAAAATACTATTACCCTCATCATAAAGTTTTTCCATCTTATCTAAACTGTCAATCTCATAGTTTAATTTGTCAATGTCTTTTATGTCATAAGTATACATTGGCATACAAATCTTGTTGTTGCCAAACATAGCATGAAAAGGCGAAGGTATTTCTACTGTTTTTTTATATAACAATGGGTAAGCTGGTCCAATCCTAAATGGACCATATTGAACCTCGTTTGTCGAAACATAAGAACGAATACCATCACTGTAATAACGAAAAGCATCAAGCACAGGTTCAATATTATCAACACCAAAATCTCTGGCAGCCAATAAATTTATTACTTGATCATACTCTATTGTAGGTGTCCAGTAAGACCATTTGGCAAGTTCCGAAACAATTGACGGATAAAAACCATAATGGTGAGATTCCATCAAACCTGAAAGACTCCACTTATTGTGAGCATCAAGTAATCCATCATACCTACGTTTCCATTGATAAGGTGCTGGCTGATATGGGATCACTCCAATGTCCCACGTTCTTCCACCCGTATTACACATCGTATATAAACGAATGCCGCAACGCTTAGCTTCCTCTGCTTCACTTACAAAATACTTTCCTGGTCCTTCAAAAGAAAGTGTGTAATCAACACAAGTCCTTGTTACTGTTTCGGAAACCTTGAATTGTTCAAACATTTCATAAGTAACAAGCAAGCTAATATCTGTCGGCAGTTTGCGGATAAGTTCTAATCGGGGTTCTTCATCAACATATCCCCAGTTATATGTCCAAAAGACAATATCCGCTTGCGGATTTTTACTTCGCACAATAGTTTTTATCATGTTCACCAAATCTGAGTAGTCATAACAGGGATACCATCCAGGGCTTGGCTTGCCTGTAGGATTGTTTTCTATAGTGCTTTCATAATAAGGGCGACCTGTTGTATGTGTGTCTTTGCTTGGAAACTCCATCGATTCGCCAACTAATACTATTCCCTTTAAACCAGGGCAAGATGCAAAAAGTCTTCCATATGTTGATTCATAATGTGCAATTGCATCGGGAGCATCCGGATGTTTTTTACTAATAAAGTAGCTATAAGCATATACATCAACACCAAAACCTGCCGCACGATAAATAAGCTCGTTAAAATCAACATATCCGTTAGGCGTTCTGTCAACATCTTTTACAAATATTAATATTGCATCCATTCCAAGATGAGCAATCGTCTTAATGTGCGCATCGGGATACATATCAAGACCATATCCCGAGTGTACCATTCGTGGCAAAAATAACGGTTTTCGCGAAATATCTTGCATTGATATTACAGGTCCTTCGTTTATATTCATCAAATCTTCGATATAATAACAACCTTGTGCAACACCTCTTTCATCAATACCACAAACAATAATGCTATCCTTTACAAACAGACGGTATGAAGATGGTTCGCTGAAATCCGGCGCATACTCCTTACTATCCTTTGCAGTTGCAAGTATTATTTTACCGCGAGGGTTTTTGAAGGCAATAGCAATATTGTCAATAGGCTTGACGCGCATATATACTTCCATAGAATCTGCAAAATATTCCTGAATATCCTTTGCAACATAGCCTATTACTATGCCGGCATCCTTTTGGAATATGATTTCCCAAGTATCATCTACTATACACCCACTAATTTTTAAATATACAGATGGGTTTTTTCTACCTTTTTTGTGAACCTCAAGTAGTTGTTTGCGAAAATCATAATTATGTCCAATGTTTATTTCTCCATTTCACTTTTCTAATTGTTACGCTTTTCAAAACATCTTTACTCTTGATTTTATTCATTCTTCAATATGATCTTCTGGTTTAAAATAAGAAGAATTACAATACCAGTCCCAACGATTATGCCTTTTTATGATTCTCTCATCTTTGTTTTATAATAAAGTATTGACCGCTATTCCCGGCATGTTTACTGAACCTATATTGTAATTCTCATAATATTTGTTTTCCACTATTTCCCTTGGACTTACATCATCCTCTGTTTCAGTTTTCATTTCTTCATGAAGAATCTTATAGAGATTTACATATACCGCTGAAAAGCC
>JAAZFB010000124.1 GCA_012511915.1 Clostridiaceae bacterium | reverse complement strand
GTCAAGTATCCTCCGATAACGGCTATTCTACAACACCAACTATTGCTACAATGCAGAAAGCACAAAGTCCGAAAGCAGCGTAAATAAGGCACTTTCGAGCAAACAAAAAACCACCTGCTGACAAAATTCCTTTTATCAATAGATGGTATTACTTTTGGTGCGGGCGGGGAGACTTGAACTCCCATGAAATTGCTTTCACATGGACCTGAACCATGCGCGTCTGCCAATTCCGCCACGTCCGCATATCTAAAGCCAATAATTTTACTCAAGTACAATTCAGCATACAAGATGCAAAATATCAACTCATAAACAATATTAAATTTTAACCTTGAAATTTGAAATTTTTTACACGATGCAGGGTTAACATTGAGGAGGAGCATATCGCTTAATCCTCATATATAAAATCGCATTACTGCGGTTTTATCTAACTAATTAAATTAAATCACCGAGGATACGCTCCCTGAACCATGCGCGTCTGCCAATTCCGCCATATCCGCAAATTTTTAATTGATTTACTCTCATCATTTGTGAGATAATTTGTTGCCATTTATATAAATTGACAATTCTGATTACAAAGCAAAACCTTTGCCTTGAATAACATTATCCATAGTTTTCACTTTCAACTTTCAATTATCAATTTTTCGTTATTTCGTGATGTTAGTATAACAAAAAAAAATTTCTTTTGCAACACCTTTTTCAGTTTGCAGTTGACAGTTTTTCAGTTTGCAGTTAACAGTTTAAGTTTTCAAAACCAAAGTTGCTTTTTTGGCACATAATACTTGGCACATAAAACTATAAACTGTTAAACTGCTAACCGTCAACTGCAAGGGAGGATCTTATACTAATACTAATTTATTTATTTATCCTTTTCCCTAAGATCAACTCGTCTTATTTTACCGCTTATCGTTTTGGGCAGTTCATCGACAAAATCAATAATTCGAGGGTATTTATAAGGTGCTGTTACTTTCTTTACATGGTCTTGCAGTTCTTTTTTTAACTCCTCAGACGGGGCATACCCTTTTGCGAGAATTATTGTGGCTTTAACAATGCTTCCCCGTATCTCATCGGGTACTCCTGTAATTGCCGTTTCTAAAACCGCAGGGTGTTCCATAAGGGCACTTTCTACTTCAAACGGTCCGATTATATAACCGGAGCTTTTTATAACATCATCGCCTCTGCCGACATACCAATAATGACCCTCTTCGTCTTTCCATGCGATATCACCGGTATAATAGTAACCATCATGCCATACTTTCTTTGTAAGTTCTGCATCTCTATGATAACCGAGGAACATTCCCGGTGGTGGACTATCGCTGACTTTTATCACAATTTCGCCCTCTTCACCGGCGGGGCATGTGTTGCCCTCATAGTCAACTATATCAATGTCATAGAGTGGTGAAGGCTTGCCCATAGAGCCGGGTTTTGGGGTCATCCACGGGAAGTTTGCAATTGTGACAATCGTTTCGGTTTGCCCAAAGCCTTCCATAAGCTTCAGACCGGTAGATTGTTTAATTCTTTTATACACTTCGGGGTTTAATGGTTCGCCCGCTATTGTACAGTATTCTAAAGAGCTAAGGTCAAATTTGCTTAAATCTTCACCAAGCAAAAAACGATACATGGTTGGCGGTGCACAAAAAGTTGTAACTTTATATTTTGAAATCTTTTCAAGTAACAGACTTGGGACAAATTTATCCATATCGTATGAAAAGATTGCGCTTTCACAAAACCACTGACCGTATAGTTTGCCCCATACCGCTTTCGCCCAACCCGTTTCAGCTATTGTTAAGTGCAAACCTTCCTTTCGACAACACTGCCAGTATTTGGATGTAATAATATGACCCAACGGATATACAAAATTGTGCGCAACCATTTTTGGGTTACCGGTGGTACCTGAGGTAAAGTAAAGCAGCATAATATCATCATTTTTGGGCATTGCACCTGCAGATGGTTTTTCAAAATATTCGCTTTGTGATTCTATTTCGTCGTCAAAACAAACCCAGCCTTCTCTTGCTACATTGGTAGTAATCAGTATTTCCAAAGATGGTGAATGCGGTTTTGAATGTTCGATATTTTCAAAAAGGTATTCTTCATTTGTTCACATATCAGCTTTTATAACAGCTGCGTTGTTGCGGTAAATAATATCTATTTTAGTTAACAGATGTGTTGCCGGCACCGCTATTGCGCCTATTTTATGTAATGCTATTATTGCATACCAAAATTGATAATTCCTTTTTAGAATAAGCATAACCCTATCGCCTTTTTTAATGCCGAGCGATAGAAAAAGATTAGCTGCCTTATTGCTGTATTCAGACATTTGTTTAAAAGTGATTATCTTTTCATCACCGTGGTCATTGCACCAAACAAGTGCCTTTTTATCGGGCGTATTTACTGCAAGCTCATCCACCACATCAAAGCCAAAATTAAAATTGTCCGGTATATTTATTTTTAAGTTTTCTTTTAAATCCTCATATGAAGTAAATTCTCTGTTTATATATTTATCTAATAGATTCAACCAAATCACCCCTTATATTATTATAGCAAGAAATTGAGCAGCTTCATCACCTATCGCCCTCATACCGTGGGGATAAGCAGAATTGTAATACACTGTATCGCCCTTATTTAGAACAAGCACCGATTCGCCTATTGTTAGTTCAATGGTTCCTTGTAAAATATAGTTCATTTCTTGACCCGGGTGAGTGTTAAGGTTTACAGTTGCGTTATTCGAAGCAGCATCTACTGTTACCAAGAAAGGTTCTGCCTTTTTGCCGAAAAAATTGTAAGCAAGGTTTTTATATTTATATTGCTTGCTTCTTTCAACATCAAGTCCTTGACCTTCTTTTACAAGTGAATAAATGTGTAACTTTGGCTGTTGCCCTGTTAAGAGAGTAGTAAGGTCAACTTTCAGTTTGTTTGCAGCCTCGTACAAAAAACTGACGGGGATATCTGCTTCACCACTTTCATAGCTTTGATAAGTGTCAATATCAATTGCTAACCGGTTCGCAAAAGATTGAGCCGAAACGCCCTCTATTTCACGCAATTCTTTAAGCCGCTGAGCAATTTCACGTATTTTTTCACAGATATATTATCGTCTCCGATCATTTATAAAATGAATTATAACGTAAAAGAATAAAAAGATAATCAAATTATTGAAATCCGAATTAATAAATATACAAAAGTAGATAATAAGTTTAGTATTATTTGAAAATAGGTATAAGGGTGGGAAG
>JAAZFB010000123.1 GCA_012511915.1 Clostridiaceae bacterium | reverse complement strand
ATAGTAAAGCCGATTCAATTATCCGGCGGCGAACAGCAAAGGGCTGCGCTTGTCCGCGCGATGCTCAACAATCCTCCTGTTCTGATTGCAGATGAGCCTACCGGGAATTTAGACCCTGCAACCGCATTTGAAATTATTCAACTTTTAGACGATATTAATAAAAAAGGCACCACCGTGCTTACGGTAACGCATGCCAGTGATATAGTCAATAAAATGAAAAAAAGAGTAATCGAAATAGATGAAGGAAATATTATCCGCGATGGCGTGGGGGGCTATAATATATGAGCTATAAATCCTTTAAATTTTTCATTAGTGAAGGGGTAAAAAGTTTTATTAAAAATGGCCTTTTGTCCGCTGCCTCTGTAATAACCGTTTCACTTTGTCTTACCCTTTGCGGTATTTATATACTGTTTTCTATGAACCTAAATTATGCCGCTAAACAAGTCGAAACAAATTATGAAATGCAAATATTCGTCGATGAAAATGCCGATGATACTAAAACCAAAAGCATCGAAGGCAAGCTTGATAATATAAGTAATATCAACACAATAAGTTATGTCTCTAAACAACAGGCTCTAAAGCAATGGATGGACGATATGAAGGATAATCTTGAAGCGTTGGAGGGATTGGAAGAAGATAACCCTTTGCGCAATTCCTATAAAGTAACCCTTGTAGACTTGCAGCTTTCTGAGCAAACAGTAGCAGAAATTACTGCGATTGATGGGGTTGCATATGTAAAAAACAATAAGGATACAATAGACAAGCTTGTTGATATTACAGCGAAGATTTAAAATGCAAGCTTTTATTTTATGCTATTTTTTGCTGTCATATCAGTTTTTATTATTTCCAACGCTATCAGAATTACGGTGTTTGCCCGCAGAAGAGAAGTTAACATCATGAAGTTTGTCGGTGCCACCGATTGGTTTATAAGGCTCCCATTCATGGTAGAGGGCGTCATTATCGGCATCACAGGCGCAATTATATCTGTTTTGATTGTATCGGGTGCGTATAATTACTTTTTATCCACAACAGGGGCTTTAACCGAAACAACGATAAGACTATTTAAAACTCCGCAAGTCATCAAAGTGCTTATTACATATATTGCAAGCGGGGGAGTTGTTTTGGGTGCACTCGGCAGTACCTTATCGCTGCGTAAGCACCTCTATGTATAAAGGAAGGGTTGATTGCATTGATTAATATGAACGGGAAAGCGAAAAAAATTACCGCTATAATCATAATTATCGTTTTTGCTTTTGCTTTTATTTTCCCCTTAATTGCAAACATGCTTGTAAGGGCAGAGCAACTAAACGATATCGGGCAAAAAAAACAACAAACCCAAAGTGAAATTAACAAAATCAAAAAAACAAATAAAGATATCCTAAGAGAAAAGAAAAAAGCGGACGAAAAAATCAAAACGCTTGAACAAGGTGTATTTGCCTTGCAGAAAGAAATCAACCAATATGATGAAAGGTTAGCGGTATTGGAGGGCGAGCTGGAACAAGCCCAAACGGACGCAGAAAAACAATACTGTGCCCTAAAAAAACGCATACGTGTAATGTACGAACAAGGGGCGGATAGTTATCTCGATGTTTTGCTCTCTTCAGGCAGCCTGACCGACTTTTTAAATAGATTTGAAATAATAAAACAAATCACCGAATATGATAATAAAAGGTTCAAAAAACTTATTGAGGCTATTAATCAAATAGAAATCAAAACGGAAGAAACTGAACAGATAAAGGCTCAAAAAGCAGATAAAATGTCAGTTTTACAGAAAGAAAAGGACTACCTCGGGGCTGAGCAAAAAAATCGCGACCAATTAGTTAACGAAAACAATATGGAAATTGCCCAGCTCGAAAAATTCCTTAACGAGCTTGACGCTATCGAGGCAAGGCTTAAAGCAGAAGCCGCTGCTAAAATGAACAAAAATACAAAATACGCCGGCGGACAACTTGAATGGCCGGCCCCCGGCTATTATACCATAACCTCACCCTTTGGCTCTCGCTATCACCCTGTGTTAAAAATCAACAGAATGCATAACGGTTTGGATATTGCCGCGCCTAACGGGGCATCGGTTGTTGCTGCAAATGACGGAACAGTTATCCGTGCAACATATAACTCTTCATACGGCAACTATATTATTATAGACCACGGTGGCGGGATAGCTACTTTATACGCCCATTCGAGCAAACTGTGCGTTTCACAGGGAACAAAGGTTAAAAGAGGACAGGAAATAATGAAAGTCGGTTCCACCGGTGTTTCCACCGGTCCACACTTGCATTATGAAGTTATATCAAACGGTTCAAATGTAAACCCTGCATCATATTATTAATACTAAATTCAATCAAATATAGTGTTATATTTGATTGAATTTAGTATAATACATGAAAGGAATATCCTGCGTATAAATTGCGGATATTGGTGTAATGAATGAAGTCTGGCAGAAAAATCGGCGTTGTAATAGCCATCACAATAATAATAACGGCAATCCTCACTTTTTTTGCTACAACCGCATTTTATACTGTATTGTATAATTCCAATGCTGTTGTTGACCTTTACAGCGGTGTAAAGCTGGCTCAAGCACTAAATTTGATAGATAAACACTATTATTACGGGATAGATAAGAAAGCTTTTGTTGATAACACTTTAAAAACAATGCTCAACTCCATGAACGACCCTTATACAACTTATATGGATACGGAAGAATTCAGCAAATTTTCCCAACTGATAAGTGGAACTTATGCCGGCATTGGTGCTGTCGTTTTATGGGATGATGAATTAAAGGCCGTTGTTATCGTTAAACCCTTTGATGGTTCCCCCGCACAAAATGCAGGGCTTGTAAAAGGTGATAAGGTATTAAAAATTGACGGGGAAGATTTTGCAGACATCGATTTAGACAGGGCGGTTTCGAAAATGAAAGGCGAAAAAGGCACTCACGTCCTATTAACTGTTTTAAAGGCCGATACAGGCGAAACAATGGATATTGATGTGGTTCGCGATAATATTTTGGTTCCTTCTGTTGATTCGGAATTAAAAGGTGAGGTTGGCTATATTGCATTATCAATGTTTGATGCACACACCGCAGACGAGTTTAATAACCATCTGAATTCTATGCTTAACCAAGGCGCAAAATCAATATTACTTGACCTTAGAGATAACGGCGGCGGCCTTGTGGATTCAGCCATATCGGTTTCCAACCTATTGCTGAAAAAAGATGATATGATTTTTTACACCGAAAACAAAGAAGGCAAACGTGTTGAATACAAATCACAAGGTGGCCAGCTGGATATGCCTATAGCAGTATTGATAAATGAAAATTCCGCGAGTGCTGCAGAATTACTTGCCGGCACCCTCCGTGATAATACTGGTGCCCCGCTGATAGGTCAAAAGTCTTACGGTAAAGGCGTTGTGCAAATGACTTATCCATTTGCAGACGGGAGTGTCGTTAAACTAACGGTAGAAAAATATTACACCCCGAATGGTCATGATATAAACAACATCGGTATAGCCCCCGATTATGAAGTAGACCTTTTGTCAGACAAAGACGAACAACTTCAAATGGCACTTGAAGTTATAAAAGGTCTTAAAACTGATTAGCATTAAAACTAATTATTCCCATGATAATATGTAATATTATTCCTAATTTATGCGTATTAATTAGCAAACACCGGTTATTCTGGGGCCATTTATTGTATTAAACCGATGGTTTGCGTTTATACGCATATTTTATGCATTGGGGGAACATTTCATTGTATAGGTTGGGAATTCTTGCTTTGGATAAAGAGCGTATTACAAAAGCTAGCTTACTGTCTTTTGGGCGCGCAAAAAAAACAGAAACATTTGTATTGGACGATAAAATAGAGCTTTGCGCAGTGTATGTAGGTAAAAGTATAAAGCCTCTTACCAAAATACTATCACAAAATAATATCACTATTGCCGTTTGCACAAAAGCTTTTTTCGGAAAATTCGGGAACATTACTATTGACGGAATGAAAATTGTAGACGGCATTTCATTATATAAAAAACTTATACCGGATATCGTAAAAAAAGTAGCCAAGATGTACTTTATTGATAAAAATGAATGCACGCTTGCCGTAACATGCGAGGATGTAAATTTGGCAATGTCGATTGCAGAAAATTTATGCCGTGATTTTCGTTATATTAAAATTATTGCAAAAAATAAAAAAACAGCCCGGGATATTGCTGACAAAATACTTTGCGAATTCGGCGCACCCATTATTATAACTGATTTCACCACTAAAACCGAATGTGATATTGCCATAAAAACAGGTGCGCATATTCCTTTAGTGTCTAAATCTGCCATTGTAATTGATGGTTGTCCAGAGCATACTATAACCAAAAAAAACATGATAAATTGGATAGATGTTTCGCCAAGTTATAATCTGCCGTACGATATAGGTAGCCTAAGCTTTGCAGAAGCGGTTATGCAAGTTGTCGGGCAGGAGGCAGACTTTAAAATAAGTTGCTTTAAATGCGGCGCAAACAAGGCAGCTTTGGATAATCTGAGTGTATGTGTTGAATAAAGTGTGCATACCTAAAAGACAAAAATCATTGACAATATGCACAATATTGTATATAATAATACGAATATTTAAACAATTTAAACATCTGCATCTGTGCGGTTTAATTTATAATTTGTCTTTCTATCCGAAATCATCGTAGATGACAAATAAAAGGAGTGGTATGTATGCCATTGGCAAAACAAATAGTATTGACATATGAGGGATTAGAAAAATTAGAAAAGGAATTAGAACATTTAAAAACAGTAGGGCGCAAAGAGATTGCCGAAAAAATTAAACAGGCACTCTCTTTCGGGGATTTATCCGAAAACTCTGAGTATGACGAAGCAAAAAACGAACAGGCACAAATGGAAACCAGAATTGTAAAAATTGAAAAAATGCTTAAAAATGCAAAGGTTATTGACGAAGAAGATGTTTCAACCGATGTTGTGTCTTTGGGAAGTAAAGTTACTATTTTGGATATTCAAATGCAAGAGGAAATAGAATATATTATTGTAGGCTCAGCCGAAGCCAACCCGATGGAGTTAAAGATTTCCGACGAATCGCCGGTGGGTAGCGCCCTTATAGGCAAAAAGGTTGGCGATGTTGTCGAAGCAACAGTACCTGCAGGGACGTTAGAGTTTAAAATTATTAAAATCAGCAAATAGGAGGCAATATTAAAATTGACTGAATATACAAATGATTCGCAACCGGATGTAAATGAAATACTACAAATTAGGAGAGAAAAGCTTGCAGAACTTGTTGAAAATGATGCAAACCCTTTTTCTGTTACCCGATTTGAAGTTAACATCTCAACAGATCAAATAACGGATAATTATGCCACTTATGAAAATAATACGGTTTGCTTGGCAGGAAGGATTATGTCAAAACGCGGTATGGGCAAAGCTACTTTTTGTGATTTGCACGACCGCAACGGAAAAATCCAATTATATATTCGTAAAGACGAAGTCGGAGAACCCTCATACGACCAAATTAAAAAACTTGATATCGGTGATTTGGTTGGGGTGAGCGGTGTAGTTTTTACAACGCAAAAAGGCGAAATTTCGATCAAAGTAAAAACTCTTACACTCCTGTCTAAGTCATTGCAACCGTTGCCGGAAAAATTCCACGGCTTGAAAGACCAAGATTTACGATACAGACAGCGATATATTGACCTTATAGTTAACCCGGAGGTAAAAAACACCTTTATTACACGCAGCAAAATTATCAGCTCTATGCGCTTGTATTTTGATACCCAAGGGTTTTTGGAAGTTGAAACACCAATTTTAAATACAATACCCGGCGGCGCCGCTGCTCGCCCGTTTATTACCCATCATAACACTTTAAACTTGGATATGTACCTACGTATTGCAACGGAGTTACATTTAAAACGCCTTATAGTGGGAGGATTAGAAAAGGTATATGAAATAGGCAGAATATTTCGTAACGAAGGGATGGACACCAAACACAACCCCGAATTCACTACATTAGAGGTTTACAGCGCATATTCCGATTATAACGATATGATGACACTTACCGAAAATCTTGTTTGCCACATTACAAAACAAGTACTCGGCACAATGGAAATTACATACCAAGGGGAAAAAATAAACCTTACCCCCCCTTGGGACAGAATTTCCATGTCGCAAGCCGTTTTAAAATATACCGGCGTTGATTTTAACCAAATCACAACCGATGAGGCGGCACAAAATGCCATGAAATCTATCGGTATCGAGGTAGAGGCCACAGATACATGGGGCACCCTATTAAATAAGGTATTTGAAGAAAAGGTAGAACAACAACTTGTTCAGCCCACATTTATAATCGATTACCCGGTTGAAGTATCTCCTTTGGCAAAAAGAATGAATAACGACCCAAGGCTCACCGAAAGGTTTGAACTGTTTATTACCCGACGGGAAATCGCCAACGCTTTTTCCGAATTAAATGACCCATTAGACCAAAGAAATAGATTTGAACAACAGGCACGTCAACGTGCTGCCGGAAATGAAGAAGCAAACATGATGGACGAAGATTTTGTCCTTGCATTGGAATACGGCATGCCGCCGACCGGTGGGATGGGTATGGGAATAGACCGTCTTGTTATGCTGTTAACGGACAGCCCCTCCATTCGCGATGTGCTGCTTTTCCCAACAATGAAACCCAAGCAAGGTGAAACGGAATGAAATTATTCGGCAAAACAATTGATAAAAAATGGTTTGAAAACTATTGGTACTACTACAAAAGCCATACTATTGTGGGTTTTTTTGTCTTGCTTATTGTAGTTTATTCGGCAGTGGAATGTGCTAACAGAGTAACGCCGGATGTTTCGGTTACATACATCGGTAGCCATTTTCTGAACGAGGATTTTGTAACCAACTTCGAACAACAGCTCTCAGAGGGCATAGAGGATATTAATAATGACGGAATTAAAAATATACAATTTCTACTCATTCATATTTCTGGTGAAGTTAAATCAGAGCAAGACTTTGCAATGCAACAAAAAGCACAACTTGAAATGACGGTGGGCGAAAGTACTCTGTTTATTTTAGACGAAAATCACTTTAATCTGTTTAATGAACAAGGCCTATTTCTTGATATTGCGCCCTTTGTCGGCCAAGAAGGACCGATATACGGGCTTAATGCAAGCGACAGTCAGATATTAAGCGATTTGGGAATACAAAGCGATGATGATATATATGTAGTTTTAAGGGTGTTAAACCAAGGCGACGAAAAAAAGGAAGAGAGAGTCGCAAACCATGATAATGCAAAAAGAATACTGACACAATTATTTAGTAATACTAATTCACATTAAAAATATAACCACAATCGTGAATTTAGTATAATCTCCAATAAAACATCAATAAAAATGTGTTAGTATAATTTGGGCTTATAGCTCAGCCGGTTAGAGCGCACGCCTGATAAGCGTGAGGTCGGTGGTTCGAGTCCACTTAAGCCCACCACAATATTTCAAACTAATTATTCACGCCCCCAATAATAAATACTCCAGAAAGGTAACGATCATAATCTATGGCAAACGAACTGTTGGTTTTTTTAACGGCAATGGCTCCTGTTGCGGAGCTGCGAGGGGCAATTCCGTTAGGTTTTTTAGCCGGTTTGTCTCCGATTAAAGTGTTTTTATTATCATTTATCGGGAATATAATACCAGTCCCCTTTTTGATACTTTTTTCGCGACCGGTAATTAGGTATTTAAAAAGGATAAAACCGCTTGAAAAGGTTCTTACATTTTTCGAAAATCGTGCAACAAAAAAGGCAAACAAAATAAAAGGCTATGTTGCATTGGGCCTTTTCCTTTTTGTAGCAGTACCATTGCCCGGCACCGGTGCATGGACAGGCTCTTTGATAGCAGCAGTGCTCAATATGCGCCTTAAATACGCAATTCCAATAATAACTGTAGGTGTACTTGTTGCAGGCGTGATAATAATGGCATTAAGTTTAGGCACGGTACATTTTATAGGAATATAGAAGTGGAATTTAATGCACGCACGAGATTTTCCGTAATGCCGAAACGTACGTGCGCCAATTAGTATCTTATCACTAATTGGTGTGTGTGATAAGATAATACACAAAAAATGCTTTTTGCCGACACACATCGGCGGAATGGAGACCAGCTATGAACTGTTACTTTACATCTGAATCTGTAACGGAAGGACATCCGGATAAAATATGTGACCGCATATCCGATTCTGTCTTAGATGCGATATTAACACAGGATAAATATGCAAGGGTTGCTTGTGAGGTAGCCTGCACCACAGGCCTTGTGCTTGTTATGGGTGAAATCTCAACAAACTGTTATATTGATATTCAAAAGATTACACGAAACGCCATACGCGACATCGGTTATACAAGGGCAAAATACGGTTTTGATTGCGATACCTGCGCCGTTATAACCGCTATCGATGAACAATCACCCGATATTGCTT
>JAAZFB010000013.1 GCA_012511915.1 Clostridiaceae bacterium | reverse complement strand
ATATCCTTGTCATAACCTTTGAGAAAGACCATCTCATCGTACACTCTTAACATACGGCGGCTACTGCCTGCACATTCCACCCTGACGGTCTTCCATCCGGAGGCAGGCAGGTTGTCTATCCTCTCCAGGATAAGCTTTCCACGTCGGCGGATCGTAATAAATTTAACTTTACCATTGTCCAGCTTTCTCAGGTTCTCATAGTTGGTAAACTTGCTGTCAAATACAAGATACCTGAGCTTGCTTACCTTTTCCGTGTCCCCCGCCCGGTAAAAATCAAGGAACTCAAGAACCACCCTGCTTTCATCCTTTTGCAACACGTCGGCACTCCCGTAATCAATCAGTCCGCTGTCAGGATTATTGGCCAGTACAGCCAGCATGCCGGCAAGAGCCTTACCGCGTTTGCCAGACCAGTTGTTTTCCAGATGGGTAGCCTCACCCCAATAGGGTATTGTTGTAAAATCAAGGTTGGCAGTATCGCCGAGCAGACCATGACGAAGCCACAGGGAGTGAAGCTTTTTCAAAAAGCTGTGATTCATCCCCGCTGTCACACGGTCAGAATAGGAAGTATACCAGGCTGTTTTTGGAAGCACGTTTAACCCTGCAAAAAGTCCCATCCCACGGTCCATGCACCAGGTGTCATCCGATGAGTAGCGCCTGCGGTTGCCCAGCTTCAAGGCCAAAAAACACATTATTGATGAGGATTTGTCAATCACCGTCGTCCCGGGATAATCACTGCCGGCAATGAGCCTGTCAATATCATACCTCCTGATAAGGGGCAAAAACATAAGGATACCCGCGTTGGAACTCTTGAACGATTCCGGGACAAAGCTCAGCGGGAAGGATTTCTCTGCCTCTGCCTGCACCTTCTCCAGCTGCTGCCTGGCCAGCTTCGAACGCCTGGGCAGACGCGAGAAACCGTCCGCCGAGAGGATGTTATATATATTCTTTTCCGACATACTGTGACCCATGGCATCAAGTGCCACTTTGATCTCCGATACGGAATAGTATTTCTTGCGCATGTCAATGATTACACTCATGCATTTATCAGTCTCAGAAGATACCTTCCGACCAGGGGTGTTTTCAACAAAAAAAATGCTGTCGCGGGGATCCGTCAGCAGCTTCCTGCGGAAAGAAGTCACCAGGGAGGTGAAAGCCCGGTAGGTATAGCCAAAACGGCTGGCAACCTCGCGTGCCGGGAAGCCATCGACGTAATACATTCTGAGAGCTTCATACTGCTTGTGGGATACGCTACGGGGCACTTCAAAGAAAGATTTCAGATCCATAATACGGTCTATTAATACTATGATAAATATATTCTATTATCACATAATAACAATGGCTCAATAGTTCATATTTATTAACAATCTGAATATTTGTTGTTTATAACTTAACCGTACGCTCCATGATTTAGGTCCAAGTGCGATATTATTTAACAATAAACATTAATATGCCGTATTACAAAAGCCCCGATAGGTATCGGTAATGACGTATATTATTCTATATCAATGTATAACAGGACTGATGCGGAGTCGAAAAAAGCAGACCATACGGTCAATTAGTGACGTGAAATTCCATGTTTAATAGTGTTTTCTTGAGTTGAAATAAATTTAACATTATTGTTGAATTTAAATCCTGTTAGAATACAATATGTTAATTGTTCCATCTTGTTAGTATTGTGGTTGTTAAATTACCGCGAACGGTCCGGCGGTATAATTATGTAAGTGGCACTCGACGAAGTATATGGATAGTTTTTTCTTCTTTAGCTTGAATGCTGTCCCGGCAAAAGGAGATGGCTCAATTTTTGCAAAATTATGGTGCAACTTATTAGTTCTGGTTTAACACTTCTGCTGTTCATCTGCTGCCAAAAATTCTTGCGGAACAATTCGATAATGCTATTGTTTTTGTTTCTATCTCAAAGAAAAGTGGAAAAATTGTGACAAGTTATCTTACGTATCGGGAAGCTTATTGATTATACCGTCCGTGTAGGGTGTTTTGTTATTTAAATAACAATAAATTCTTTGCAATGAGGACAGTTGAAGGTTCCTTTATTTGCAATGCTAGTATCTATTTCTTTACCACATTTTCCACATGTTACTTTTATTCTATTCTCAGGTTTGTTTGCCAAAATCTTTAATAAAAAGCTTAAATTACTATTTATGCTTTTAATCCTTGATAACATTACAAAGAATGTAATTAATATAATCAGGAGCAGAATTAAATCTAAAAAATCAACGAAATTGAATGAATTGTACATGATCTTGGTTTTAAAGTGAATACTAAAACTCGATTTTTTTATGGAGAGCTGTATGGTGAAATTTTAATAAGTGGCAAAAATGATAATGTTGCATTTTCTTTCAGTGACATCAAGAACTTGTTATTAAAGTCAATAGTTCGTTAAAGTATAATACAAGTATTTGAATATTAATAAAATAGTTAATAAATAATGGCGGAATAATTTGGTTAAGT
>JAAZFB010000122.1 GCA_012511915.1 Clostridiaceae bacterium | reverse complement strand
GCATAGAGAAATTCACTTTTTATATATGCTATAATGAATTCCTCAAAATTCATACCGTGGTACTGAAAAAAGCCTGCCGCCGCAATGGGAGCGGCACAGACGATACAAAGCCATGATACAGTTTCCTTGCCGACAATGTTCCTAAATCCGAAATAAACCCCCACAGCCATAGCCAAAGCTGCGGCGGAACATAAAAACTGCCGAAAGGACAGTCCGAAAAATAGGCTTTCGTGATAATCTTTAATTTCTTTGTTAATTCGTATTTCCATACTGTATTTTCCCTCCTTTACGTTCCGAGCATTTCCTTGACTAACCTATCCGCGCCTTTAATCAGTCCTACAAGCACCAACATATTAAAAATTACCTCGCCGATATACTTCCAAATCATTGTGACGGTGGTAATATCGGTATCAAGGGTTGGCGTACTTGCCGATGCAAAGGCTGAAAAAATAATACAGGCAAGCACAATAACAGCCCCCTCCATACACACGCCTACATATGATTTTACAAAGGTTTTCCCCATCTGGGAAGTCCCCTCCCCGGCGAAAGAGGAGAGGGGGACAGGTGCAAGAGCGGTGTACATATAAATACGGAAAAACCGCCCGTACACCGTCATAATCATAATAAATGCCATGATGGTTATAAACAGACTACCCAAAATGGTTACAAGCCATAAGGGGATGCTTGCCCAAAAACCTGTATCATCAACCGCTGTCGCAATGGCGGTGGGAAGGGTAACTGCCGCTCCGCTTATTCCTCCAAGACCGCCTGCAACTTGTGCCGCAATGCCGCCGAATATGGTGTAAGTGGTGGTCATTAAGTCCATTGCATAAGTAATTGCCAGCTTTGCGGCAACAAAGCGGATAAAGTGTTTCAGGGCATATTCGGGCCTTTGAAAATCTCGAAAGCTGGCTGTTGATTTAAAGATGCTCATTGCAAAAAACAGTACAAGCAAGCCATACCCAACAGCTTGCAATGTACCGTTTATACCAGTTACAATGTTCCATATAGCTCCGCCCTTAAAATCCTGCGGCGAAGTGGTGACAAGGCTCCATACTTCTGCCATTTTATCATTCCATGTTGCAAACGCATTTTCAAGATTTGCAACAATCCAGTTATCACTCAAATTATTTTCACCTCCAATAGAAAAGAGCGGCTATCGTGAAATAGTCGCTCCTTGGTTTTGTTATTTAATTTTTATATTGGAAACTATGTTATCTTCTATTTTTTCTAACAACAAACACAATTGCTAACAGAACCAAGATTCCTCCGGCACCATAAATTATATAGTATTGATAACCTTGGAAATCTTTTGTGTTATCGCTTTCAGTTTGTTGTACTTGGTCAGTTATTGATGTATTAGTTTGTTCAGTTGGTTGTTCGCTTTGGTATATGACCGTATCAACTCCATCATATTGTCTGGTTACTGTGCCGGATGAAAACGCAAATTCCGTATAAGTACCGCCACTGTTCACAAAATCACTAAGCATAGCTGATGTTGCCTCACTGTATGCCATCACTTTTAATGTTTTATAGTCAAGCGAATCCACAGGGAAGGCACCATTAGCCACAACATACTTATTTCCGGATTTATTGAGGCTAACAATTACATAATCCCCCGCTTCAGCATTTTTCATATTGTCATATTCAAGCAAACCGTCTACCTTTACGGTTTCCAGTTGAAGCTGTTTCTTTTTGGCGCTGACATTAAGGTCTTTCGAGCTGACAATATAATCGGATGCACGGATAACAGCATTTTCACCATCAATTTCTGTGATTTCGCCAATAATAAGAGTATCGTGATCATTATGCGTAAAACGGTATTCATTATCAGCACCATAAGCAACCATGCCAAATAGTAAAGATACAGCAATGAGTGTAATTATACTTTTATAAGTAATATTCATAGAAACCTCCCTACACATAAGTCCTTTAATTTACTTTAGTATAACATAGCCCACCTCCACTTTCAACCAAATTATTTCCACCTCCAAAAGCCGATTACGTCAGCTTATATTTATTCGCCAAACACCCTCCGTCCTCACCTGTCCGTGGTATTTTTTTAATTACTCCCATCTTGCATAACTTATTGATATTGTCGATTACCGCACGTCTGGATAGCTTTAAATCACGGGATATTTTATTGAAGGAAAGAATGACTTCCTCCACATTCAAATCAAGCATATAGCCGTACAGAAGTTTTAAAGTAGGAGTTCCTTTAAAAGAAGTTATGACTTTATACTTCATAGAAGAATGATTCATACAAACCGTTTCTTAAATAATCAAATTATCATTCCATGTTACAAACACATTTTCAAGATTTGCAACAATCCGGTTATCAATCAAATTGTTTTCATCTACAAAAAAGAGCGGCTATCGTGAAATAGTCGCTCTTGGTTTTGTTATTCGGTTTTTCATTAATATACACTCTGAATCTTACAGTTTTTTCTCATAATATCTTGCGAAAATTAAAAAGCTAACAATATGAATCAAGAGTAGTCCTGCTCCAATGATAAGTGGCAAGGTATAATCTAAAAACATGAATATAAGGGACATAATACTTATTGCTAATAATGTAGTTACAAAAGTAGCATGTCCAGCGTATCCTCTAATTGTTATACTGCGTTCATCAGATTGTC
>JAAZFB010000121.1 GCA_012511915.1 Clostridiaceae bacterium | reverse complement strand
CGTCTGCAGTGTGAAGACCGGTTGTGGGTTCATCAAGGATGTAAATGGTTTTGCCGGCACTGTGCTTTGAAAGCTCGGTTGCAAGTTTAACACGTTGTGCTTCACCGCCTGATAGCGTTGTAGACGGTTGTCCTATTCTTATATAACCCAACCCCACCTCCTGGAGTGTTTTGAGTTTTCGATATATCCGCGGCACATTTTCAAAAAATTCAGCTCCCTCATCAACCGTCATATTTAATACGTTATCAATGTTCTTACCTTTGTAATGCACCTCAAGCGTTTCCCTGTTATATCTTTTTCCTTTACACACCTCGCACGGTACATAAACATCCGGCAAAAAATGCATTTCGATTTTTAATATACCGTCGCCATCACATGCCTCACATCTGCCACCTCTGACGTTAAAGCTAAACCTGCCGGGCAGATAACCCCTCATTTTTGCTTCATTTGTCGAAGCAAACAGACTTCGTATTTCGCCGAATAAACCGGTATATGTCGCAGGGTTTGAGCGTGGTGTTCTACCAATAGGCGACTGGTCGATATTTATCACTTTATTGAGCTTGTCAAAGCCCTCTATATCATCATGTGCCCCCGGTTTTTTCTTTGCACCGTTTAGCTTGTTTGCAAGGCTTTTATACATTATTTCATTTACTAAAGAGGACTTACCGCTGCCTGATACCCCGGTAACACATATAAACAAGCCAAGCGGTATTTGCACCGTTAAATTTTTTAAATTATTTTCCCTTGCCCCTATAACAGTTAAATAATCACCATTACCTTTACGGCGTTCTTCAGGCACCTCAATTTTCTTTTTCCCGCTAAGATACAAGCCGGTTTCTGATGCCGTACATCTTTTTATATCATTGACATCACCCTGTGCCATAATTTTGCCGCCGTTTATTCCGGCACCCGGGCCAATATCAACGATATAGTCCGCTGCATACATGGTATCTTCGTCATGCTCAACCACAATCAATGTATTCCCCAAATCACGAAGCTTTTTAAGTGCTGAAAGCAGCTTGGCATTGTCCTTTTGGTGCAGCCCGATACTTGGTTCGTCCAAAACGTACAAAACCCCAACCAAAGATGAGCCTATTTGTGTGGCAAGCCGTATCCTCTGAGCCTCCCCACCGGATAACGAGCCTGCAGAACGGGATAAAGTCAGATAATCAAGCCCAACATTAGTTAAAAAACCAAGCCGATCTTTTATCTCCTTAAATACTTGGTGTGAGATTACTGTTTGTTTTTCGGAAAGCTTCAAGCAATTAAAAAATTCATTTGCTTTCTCTATGGTAAGATGTGTTGTCTCATCGATGTTTTTGCCGCCCACCGTTACAGCAAGCACTTCTTTTTTAAGCCGTGCTCCTTTGCACTCAGGGCACGTATTATTTGACATATAGCTTTCTAAATCCATCCTAACCCAATCGGAGGTTGTTTCCTTGTATCGGCGCTCTAAATTGTTGATTATCCCCTCAAAAGACGTTAAATAAGTACCGTCCCCATATGAGTGCTCATAAGTTACCTTTATTTTTTCATCGCCCGTACCGTATAGTAT
>JAAZFB010000120.1 GCA_012511915.1 Clostridiaceae bacterium | reverse complement strand
TATTAGCACTGGTTTATGAAGGTAATGCAACTCCACATTATGGTGTTATGCATCCAATCAGTGAATTTTATGTAAATGCTGATACCCCTGAATATAACCCTGAGAAAGCAAAATCTTTATTGGAGGAAGCTGGATATCCTAATGGTTTCAAAACAACAATTTATTCCTCAGCAGGTACAGTCCAAAAAGCTGTTGCTAATGTAATGCAGGCACAGCTCGGAGAAGTAGGTATAGAAGTTGAAATTCAATCTCTTGAAACTGCAACCTTTAATGCCGGTATTGCACATGGAGGTACATTTCCTTTGGCGGTTGACGGTTGGGGGGGACATACAATCGGTCCCGACAATGCACTTAGAACTTATTTTCATTCCGATGGAAGCTCTAACAGAAGCAACATTCATGATGAATATGTTGACAAGCTTATAGATGAAGCTATTGCAGAAAGCGATTATGAAAAGCGTAAAAGTCTATATGCAGAAATTCAGCAATATATTATAGACAATGGCAACTGGATACCACTTGCTATTGAGCAGATAAATGTTGGTATAAATGTTAATGTACAAGGTTTTGAACTGCCTCATGGGCTATTCCATCATTGGCGCAACCTGTATATAGTAGAAGAATAAGATGTTAGAATCGCTTGCACTGTTGTTTTGTAGGATGCAATGGTGCAAGGGATTTATACAGGTATATCTATATTTAGTTTTCATGAACCCAAGGAGGTATGAATGTATAAATATGTTTTAAAACGATTGTTATTATTAATTCCAATAATGATCGCTGTATCATTTATTGTATATTTTATCATAGATCTTGCTCCCGGAGATATTGTCGATGTTATGGCGGGCTCGCAAGTCTCCATTGAGGAAAAGGAATTAATGCGTAAAGAAATGGGGCTAAATGATCCATTGATAATTAGGTACTTTAGATATATGGGAGGATTGCTGCGCGGAGATTTGGGAATATCCTATGTTACAAACAGGGATGTTTTTGGAGTATATATTAGCCGCTTGCCTGCAACACTGCAGTTGGCTGTTGCATGTACTCTGATTTCATTAATTATAGGAATTCCTTTGGGAATAAATGCATCGGTTCACCAAAATTCATGGATTGATAGCTCTAGCACAATTCTTGGGCTAATAGGTATATCAATTCCGATTTTCTGGCTTGGTCTGATGATGATTCTTCTATTTTCACTTAGATTGGGGTGGTTTCCATCGATTGGCAATGATACACCCCTAAGCATAGTATTGCCTGCAATTACCGTTGGCTCAGGCCATGCTGCGCTTATATTGCGCACTACGCGTTCTTCCATGCTGGAAGTAATTCGACAGGATTATTTGCGTACAGCACGTGCCAAAGGTGTTGCTGAGAAATTGGTAATACTTAAACACGCTTTCAAAAATGCTCTTATTCCTATTTTAACTGTAATTGGAACTCAATTTGGTGTTTCTCTTGGAGGTGCTGTTGTGACAGAAACAATTTTTGCATGGCCCGGCATTGGGCGACTTATGGTTGATTCAATAAATAATCGTGACAATCAAATGCTTACAGGTGCAATAATTTTAACAAC
>JAAZFB010000012.1 GCA_012511915.1 Clostridiaceae bacterium | reverse complement strand
GGAGAGTACGGCCTGGGTATGTTGAACTTGATGGCGACTAGTTAGTTTTCCTTATTAATACCTAATATTGTATTTTGAGATTAGCATTCAATTTAAAGTCAAGGCTTGCCTTGACTTTAAATTTATTTCATGCTTTATACTGTACCTAAATTATTGATTGAATTTAGTATAAGTTAGTTTTTAATTAGTGTTTAGTATTACCTTAAAAAAGGAGTTAGTTGGTTGAGCGTTTATACCGTTGCAAATATAAATTTAGAGCTTAAAAATATCGAGTCGGAATATATTTTTGAGTGCATGGAAAAATACACTGCACAAAATATTTCGGATGTTGATATATGCATTTCATACAGGCGCAACGATAATATACAATTGCCAAAAGGGCGGATAATAAAAGGCGCGCATAGATGGAACTGGGTAGAGACCGAAAATAAATACACCGCTTTCCAACGTATGTTGGAGCATAACAAAGATGTATCACTTTTGGAAAGTGATTTAGAATGGAAACAAGTTAATTTACAGTTGAGTGAATTCGAAAATGATTTGGGTATTACAAACGAGAAGCGTTTTTTCACATGTATCGGTGAGGTGTTTGCCAATGCTGTATTGTATCATAACGGTTTTATTTTGCATTCTTCGGCAATTGAGTATGATGGAAAGGGGATTTTGTTTTCTGCCCCGTCGGGTGTCGGCAAGTCTACCCACACCGGTCTTTGGAAAAAGCATTATGAAAATGTAAGTATTATAAATGACGACACCCCCGCAATACGTTTTATCGGGGGAAAACCATTTGTTTTCGGCACACCGTGGAGTGGGAAAACCCGAATAAACGACAATATATGCGCACCGCTTCATGCCATTGTGTTTATCAATAAAGCCACGGAAAACAGTATTACACCATGTGTGGGCACAGAGGCGATTTCGCTTATGCTCAGTGAAGTGAGAAAATCCGTATTCCCAGAAATGATGGAAAAAACGCTTGGGTTTATTGATAACATAATAAATACCGTTCCGATATATTGCTTGTCATGTAATATATCAAAAGAAGCAGTTGATTTGGTGAAAAATACTATTATTTAATAGGGGTGTTCGTATGGTATACAAAAGATTGAGTTTACTTATGGTTTTGGTATTGGTATTATCTTCTTTGGGAATGATTTCTTATGCGCGAACCGAATTTCCTGACTTACCTTCACAACATTGGGCGTATTCTGCGGTTATGGATTTGGTTGACGATGGCACGGTTAACGGTTTCGAAGACGGCGAATTTAAGCCGGACAAAACAGTATCAAGGGCGGAATTTGTTAAGATGATAGGCAAGAGTGCTATAAAAAGGGACAGTGATTTTTCAGACATCAGCCAATCACATTGGGGTTACGATTATATCATGTATTCACAATTGGAGGGCAGTGGTAATGTTTTTGACCCGGATAGTGCCATTACAAGGGATACATGCTTGAATTTAATTTGGAAAAGAAACGGGAGTCAAAGCAGCTATGTTGCACCCTCGATAATTACAAACCAATCGTCAGATAAAGAGGCGGCAGCATGGGGTTATGCGAGCGGTTTGATGATAGGTGATGATGGCTTGAATTTAAGGCTTGCAGATTCACTTACAAGGGCGGAAGCTGCCATTTTAATTGTTAGGGCACGGCAAAATGCGCAAAATACAGAAAAAACGAGTTTTGCAGGAACTGTGTCAGAACAGCTGCTTGAGGTGGTATTTAACAGCATGGATATATTCAACGGTGTAACGTATGACGCGGGAAAATCCGTTACAAACGGCGAGATGGCACGTGCAGCTTTGTTGCTTAGCTTTGAATCTCCAAATATAAAATATAAGGCATTACCTGATACGCTTTTTGTACACGATTATGCAAAAGATTACTATACGGTGTTTTCAGAATGTATCGATGAGGGAAAAATCAGCGAACAGCATATAGATGCACCTGCTACAATAGAAGATACCTTAACGGCGCTGGTGTATTATTCAATAAAAAGGTCTAATTCGATTGTGAAATACGGCAGCACAGGCAACTTTTATACCGACGTCGACAAACCGGGCAGCCAGATGGCGGATATTTGTTTAACTTATGCTTTTGAAAACGGTATCAGGCTGTTTGCCGATAACACTATAGGTGCGGATAAACCGATAACGCATAAGGAAATTGCATGCCTTATATTACAACTTGACAATTTAATCGGCCTTAAAACAGAGTATACCACCGAAAACAAAGCAGGAAGGCCCATTAATAACAATTCAAAAATCAGAAATAACTTGTTTGATTACCCGTCCAACTCAAGTGATTATGCCTACATATTGGATGGGCTGCCAAATGAGGTTTATCAGACACCGTTTGCGCAGAGTATAGGCAATCTGCCTAAAACGGTATATGATTTTGCAAAGGAATACAATGTTATATTTACTAACATGCTTGCGGAAATAAGTAAAAAAATCCAAGAGCAATCGGGTGCGGTGATACAATTTACATTTTATACGTCTTTAATATGTAATAATGGCAACGGGGCAACATTGCGCGTTAAATGCGAAATACATAATAACGAAAATAAGGCGCTGCTTTCACAAATATTTAGTAATGATGGCTTTGAGCAAATTGCACCGGAAGCAGGGACAGTTTTATTTTTGGATATTATTACGGGGCAACAATTAACGGATGTTTACCTTGCAACAAATACAGTGTCAGTAGAGCAAATAGTATATAAACAGTAATACCAGGCTCTGCGGACGGGGTGGGGGTTAGTTTGAAAAAAAAGGTGGCTCTAATTTCTATAACGGTGGTTTTGATATTGGTATGCGGTTTTACCGTATGGCAATGGGCTAATATGCGCTCTGTAATTACCGCGATAAAATATTCCGAGGAGGAACTTTCCGGCAAAATTGACGCCGCAAAAACGGAAACCAAACAGCAGGTTGATGAATATACAAATGGTTATATTCGCGATTTTACCTTGGAAGAAGAAGAACTCATACGACAGGGTAAAATTACTCCTGAACAGGCAATTGAATTGGTTAACGAGAAACGCACCGAGCAACAAATCGATATTCCTATAGTGGATGAAAAAGAGATCATCAAACAGAGTGTTGAAAAAATGTATGCGCTCAAAGCAACGTATATGGGTAAGTTAGGTGCGATAGAACGTCAGGCAAAGGCAGACTATGCAAGAAATAAAGCAGAGAAAAAAGGTGCGGCGGAACTAAAGAGGCTTATTACACTATACCTTGGGAAGGTTACGGCGTTGGAAAGCGAATGCGATGCGGCAGTTTCGGAAGTGATACAAGCGTTAGAGGCAAAGTTAAGGGAGATAGGCGCTGACACAAAAATTATTAGCGTAATGAAAAATGCTTATGAGGAAGAAAAGGTATTAAAAAAATCGTATTTTATCAGTAAATACAAGTAATACTAAACAATAAATAAAAACCAACTAAGACTTGCGAGGATTTTGTCTGTTCGGGTTTTGAATTTTGAGGGCGACTAACCATTTTTATTTAACCTAAAAATTCGAAAGTAGAGCGGGGAAAAGACCGCAAAGACAGTCGGTTTTTATTAGTGTTTAGTATAACAGAGAGAGGTTCTATGGATTATATAAATGAGTATAATAAATGGCTCAACAATAACGCTGTGGATGAGGATACAAAAGAAGAGCTGTTAACAATTAAAAATAATGATTTTGCGATAAAAGAGAGGTTTTCAAAGCATCTTGAGTTCGGTACAGGTGGACTGCGCGGGATTATAGGTGCCGGCACTAACCGAATAAATAAATACGTAGTGCGCAGGGCAACACAAGGACTTGCAGATTACATTGCCCAGAATGAAAGCCAAGATGGCAAGGGACGAGGTGTTGTAATAGCATATGATTGCAGGCGGTTCTCTGACTTGTTTGCCTTTGAGGCGGCAGGCGTGCTTGCGGCAAATGGTATTAATGTTTATATTTTTGAAAACCTTCGTCCTACTCCGGAGTTATCTTTTGCAGTAAGGCATTTAGGCGCGATTGCAGGTATTAACATTACTGCCTCGCATAATCCCGCAAACTATAACGGTTACAAGGTTTACTGGGAAGATGGCGGACAGTTGCCGCCGCATATTTCTGATGTTGTGCAAGAAAAGATAAACGCTATCGGGATGTTCACGCCCGAAGTTTTTAATAGACAACAGTTGAGTGAGAGTAGTTTGGTTAAAATAATAGGCGAGCAGGTTGACAACGCATATATTGAAGCGGTATACAGCGTGGCGATAAATACTGCACCTGATTTGTTAAACAAAAGTTATAAGTTAGTATATACGCCCATCCATGGGGCAGGCAATATGCCGGTGCGCAGAATACTAAAAAGGGCGGGCTTTGACAATGTATTTGTTGTGCCCGAGCAAGAGCATCCGGACAGCTCTTTTTCTACTGTAAAATCTCCCAACCCGGAGGATTCAGATAGCTTTGAATTGGCAATTTCGCTGGCAAAAGAAAAGGATGCCGGTTTAATTATCGGTACCGACCCGGATGGGGATCGTGTGGGCGTTATGGTACGCGATTCTAACAACGATTATGTTGCGCTGTCCGGCAATCAAGTGGGTGTTTTGCTGACATATTATATATTGTCGCAAAAATTGAAGAAGGGTACATTACCGCAAAATGCCTCAGTTATTTCGACCATTGTATCCACTAAAATGACAGAAGAAATATGCAAAAGTTTTAATGTAAGGCTCTTTAAAACTTTTACCGGCTTTAAATTTATAGGTGAAAAAATCCTTGAATTTGAAAAAAACGGTGAATATCAGTATGTATTCGGCTTTGAAGAAAGCTATGGTTTCCTTGCCGGTACCCATGCCCGCGACAAAGATGCGGTTGCTGCAAGCATGCTTATTGCCGAGATGGCAGCGTATTATGATAAAAAGTGCAAGACCCTGTTAGATATTATGACTGATTTATACAATGAATACGGTGCATTTGCGGAAGATACAATCAGCATAACAAAAGAGGGTATAACGGGTATTGAACAAATACAACAAATGATGCATCGTTTGCGAGAGGAGATGCCAAAAAAATTCGGCGATTTTGATATAACCGCTGTCAGGGATTATAAAACGGGAATGCGTTACACCTCGTCAAAAGAAATATTAAACAAGCTGGATATATCAAAATCAAATGTATTATATTTCGAACTTAGCAACGGTATTGATTTTGCAGTGCGTCCATCCGGCACCGAACCTAAAATAAAGTTTTATTTTCTTGCCCAAGCAAAGACACGCGAATATGCTATACAGCTTATCCGCAAGCTGCAAAACTCTGTATGGCAGCACTTAGGGTTATAACCGCTTCTCCAATTACAACCGTCGCTAAAGCACTTTGAGGATAAGCCGTGATATGTACCTGGATGTTATACAAATCTTCAATCAAATAAAACACTATATTTGATTGAATTTAGTATTAGTTACTGCTTTGCTTTTTCTTCTGCTTGCTTTAGGAATTCTTCGAGTTGAACACGCAGTTCTTCTCGCCTTTCTTCATCGTCGGTGGTGTTGAATTCATCTGCCATTTCTTTTAGCTCTTCTGCGTCTATATTTTCAATTTTTGCTTTTGTATCGGTTTTGGGGTTCTGTTCTGCCGGAGCGGGTTGTTGTTCGGAAGAAGTAGGTGGTTGAGAATCTTGCGTGGGCGTCGAATCGGTTACCTTTTTTTTGCCGCAGGCGGTAAACAGAAGAACAAGCACAACAACTAAAAACAATGTCTTTTTCATATTAATGATCACTAGCCTTTCTGGCTTACAAAATTTAATTGATACTAAACACTTTCATTATACCATAACGTTTATTCTTGCGCAACGAAATTTGTTATAATACTAATCCTCAATTCTGTTATAATACTAATCCTCAATTAAAACACTTGCAAAAGGTACAAGTTTTATATATAATAAAGCAAGCGAAAGAAAAATTTATTTAACAGAGGTGTTAGTTATGAAAAGTTTATTTACTGTTGCGTTTGCCGCCGGTACCGGTGCAGATGTCGCTGCAAATGCCGCCCAAGGCATCCCTACTGCCGGGCTTGTTCAATCACTTGGTCTACCGGTTTTACTAATAGCGGTGTTTTACTTTATGTTGATTAGGCCACAAAGAAAGCGCGATAAGCAAACCAAAGAAATGCTCGCTGCATTAAAAGTCGGCGACCAGGTTGTATCAATCGGCGGAATAATCGGTACAATTTTTTCGATTAAGGATGATACGGTAACAATTGAAGTAGGGGCGGACAAAACAAAAATTAAGTTCGAAAGAAGTGCAATAAAAGGCATTAGATAAAAGGCGTTTAGTCATAAATTCACTAACCTCGAATAATATATAATGGGTGCGTTTATGTGTTTCATATATTTTAGGGGGGTTAGTTTTTATGGTTAAGGGCGAAGCAAACACCAAAACAGGGCTTACATTTATAGGGTTCATTAGAAATATGGGAATTTGTTATGGGTGGACAATATTGCTTTTGACTGTTTTTGCCGCGATTGTTACCTTTTTTCCGATTCCCGAGAGTATTGTGCCTATTACGGTATTTTTAATTACGGTAATCAGCGTATTTTTATCAGGATTTTTTGCTGCGAAAAACATATACAGCAGGGGTTGGTTATGCGGAGCTGTGTCCGGGCTTGTATATATAGTAACGCTTTTTTTGTTAGGCTCGCTTGTTTTTCGAAGTTTTTGTTTACGAACTGATTTTTTTGTTATGCTGATAATCTGCGTTTTGTCCGGTGCGGCTGGCGGGATTATAGGCGTTAATGTAAAAAGGACTTAAAGTATTTAGTAGTTGGAGGTGTTACATATGAAGTTTGTTAAGACAATATGCGGTGCAGTGCTTAAAAAAAGTGCGGCAAAGAGCGGTTGCGGTGAATGCCAAACATCATGTCAGTCGGCTTGTAAGACATCATGTACCGTAGCAAATCAAAAGTGCGAACATAAGCAGTCTTAGAAACGTTAATCCATCTTGGGTAGAGAGAAAATAAAAGCAGGGGGGACCTTTTGATAAAAGGGCACCTGCTTTTATGCGTTTTTTTTGTAGAATACTGATACAAATAAGCGTAATATTTAGGTATTTTCCTCTTGCATAAACAAATTAAATATGTTACAATGTAATAAATATTTAACCTTTGAAAACGAGGATAGACCATTATGAAACTAGCAGGCAAGGGCCTAACAGGTAAAAGAGAAGAAATGGCAGCAAAAAAACAGACAGAGTTATTAAAATCAAATATGGCAAGGATCATTAGTAACACGGATGATTTTGCAACTGTTGAATCATATCGTGCAGCAAGAACAAATATTATGTTTTCTATTCCGGATGAGAAGAATTGCAAGAGGATAATAGTTACAAGCGCTATGCAGGGGGACGGCAAAACCACCATAGCAATCAATTTGGCTTTAATGTTTGCAAAAACAGGCTCCAAGGTACTACTTATCGATGCGGATCTACGATTGCCCATGGTCAATTCATACCTTGACATAGCCAATGGTAAAGGATTAAGCAATATTTTGATTGGACAGTCAAATGTCGAAGACGTGATTGTTAAAAAATTCGGAATAGATATTATCACTGCGGGGGGCATCCCGCCTAATCCGGCTGAGCTTTTAGACTCTGATGCTATGAGAGATTTAATCTATAAACTTTCTGACAACTACGATTATATTTTCATTGATACCCCCCCGGTTGGAATAATGATAGATGCTATGTCAGCTCTCAAGGTTGCTCATGGTGTGGTTTTGGTTGTGCGTCAAAATTACACCCTACATAAAGCTGTACAAGCCGCTGTTGAAACATTAGAATTTGCTAAGGCAAAAATATTTGGGTTTATATTAAACGATTCGGAGCTTATACGATATCACTACAAGAGAAAGAAAAACAGTAAATATAATTACCATTATAACTATAACTATTATGGGAACCAAAAGAAAAGGAATGCTTAGATACATAGGGGTTGAAAGTTAATGATAGATTTTCATACCCACATAATCCCTTTCGTTGATGATGGCGCAAAGGATTTAGCCGAGGCGATTAAAATGCTGTATATGCTCAAATCGCAAGGCGTAAAAACAGTTGTTGCAACCCCGCATTATAACGACTCCCGCATTGATATTGATGGGTTTTTGATGTTGAGAAATGCCGCTTATTTAAAATTGCAGCAAGAAATTGCACAGAAAGGCCATGATTTGCCTGAAGTTATACTCGGCGCAGAGGTTTTTTTATCTTATGAGGTTATACATAATGATGGACTCAGCAAGTTGTGCATTGGGGATACAAATTATTTGCTTGTAGAAGTTCCAAGCAATGTTTGGTTTGAATGGATTTACGATTTTACTGACTATCTTATATCACAAAAAAATATAAAACCAATAATAGCGCATTTCGAAAGGTATGCTTTTGTTAACAGAGATATTGATCGGTTTAATAACATAAAGGAAAGTGATGTTGTCATCCAGGTCAATGCCGATGCGTTTCTGAATTTTAGAATGAAAAAGACAGCTCACCGTTTAGTCGAAAACGGTTTGTTACATATAATAGCTTCTGACACACATAACACTACTGACAGAAAACCTGTCATTTTAGAGGCAAAAAAACAGATAGTTAAAAAATATGGAGAAAAAAAGTGGGAAGAGATATGCAATAATGCAAGGGAGATTCTATTTGTGTAGTTTTTTTACAAGGATAATTTTCCAGAGCGAGGGGGTTGTTAGATGAACAATAAAAAAAGGTTGCTCATCATCGGTGGAGGGACGGCTGGCAGAACGGTAATTAATAGGATTAAAGAAAATCCTATTAGTAAATACGAAATTGTTGGGATAATAGATGATAATCCTAAAAAACAGGGCAATTACATAAGAGGCATTAAGGTTATAGGCGGCAGGGAAGATATTATTAGAGTATGTTCAGAAAAACAAGTCGATATTATAATGCTTACCATACCTTCAATTTATGCAAATGATAAAGTAGATATTTTGAATATGTGTTCTGAAACGGACTGCGACATTAAAGTTATGCCGAGTTTATCCGAAATAAAAGATAAGAAAAATTTGCATAAGAGTTTGCGCAGTTTGCGGATAGAAGATTTATTGGCCCGAGATCCCATACTTTTGGATAATGAAAAGATTTCCGGGTATCTCAAAGACAAGGTCGTTATGGTTACGGGTGGTGGAGGTTCAATCGGATCTGAGCTATGCAGGCAAATCGCAAGGTTTCACCCAAGAAAGATTGTAATCTTTGATATTTATGAAAACAACGCTTTTGATTTGCATAATGAGTTAAACACTTTTTTTCCAAACCTCGATTCTGAGATTGTAATCGGAAGTGTGCGGGATAATGAAAGACTAAACAAGGTCTTTGCACAGTTAAGGCCGGATATTGTGTTCCATGCTGCGGCGCATAAACATGTGCCTTTAATGGAAAATAATCCATCTGAAGCGGTTAAAAACAATGTGTTTGGCACTATAAATGTTGCCAGTTGTGCAAAAAAATATAATGCAAGTAAATTTATATTGATTTCTACCGATAAAGCCGTTAACCCTACCAGTGTTATGGGTGCTACTAAAAGGTTATGTGAAATGGTAATACAGCTTATGAATGATGAGGGGGAGACCGATTTTGTGGCGGTAAGGTTCGGGAATGTGCTCGGTAGCAATGGTTCTGTTGTAAATATTTTTAAGTCGCAAATACGCAATGGCGGGCCTGTTACCTTGACCCATAAAGATATAACACGATATTTTATGACGATTTCCGAGGCTGCCCAGCTTGTGTTAGAGGCTGCATCATACGCACACGGTGGCGAAATATATGTGCTTGAGATGGGGCACCAAGTTAGAATTTATGATTTAGCCATCAATATGATTAAACTTTCCGGTCTTGAACCGTTTAAAGATATAGAAATAAAAATTACCGGTTTAAGAGCCGGCGAAAAGTTGCATGAAGAGCTTTTAATGGACGAAGAGGAGGTTTTCGATACCGCAAATAATAAGATACATGTGGCAAAGCCTATCGATATTAACAGAACAGAATTTGAGAAAGACTTGATTGATTTACGTAATGTTGTAAAAAGCCAAGACAATCTTGCAATTAGGATGGCATTGGCTGATGTGGTTAAAACCTATACGTTTGAATCTTTTGATGATTTTTCGTATATGCTTGGAATGGATGTAGTAAATTTTAAAGATATAAAAAAACGCGTGGCCGCGGAAGCTTATTAAACTTATTGAAGGGACGAGGTGTAAGGATTGTATAAGAAAATTGTTGTAAGTGTTTTGTGTTTTTTGATGGTTCTGAATTGTGTTGGATTTGCGGTGGAAGCTGAAACCATATCATTAACAGCAAATTATAATGAAGCGCTTGGTATGATTAAAGCAGCAGAGGATGCATTTTTACCGTTGACTACTGCAGAGAGGAAAACGAACTTTTCCGTGGGTGGTGAGTATTTAAAGACAGACATTGGTATCGATGCTTTAATCGAAATAATTCAAGATGAAAGCGATGAAAGCCCTTCGTTTTTTAAAGAATTGGCTGTTAATAAAGATTTGTTTATTTTTGCTCTATGCATAATAAAAAGCTTGCCGGAGGCTAATAGAGTAGCTGCGGTTGATGAATTTTTAGCAAAAAAACAGTACGACGTGCAGGATGAAGACCAACAGGCTGCGCTTACCGATGTTTATGAAGCTTTGGTAGACGAAGAGTTCCGTAATATGTTTGCCGATGAGCATGGGCGCAATGAAAATACTTTGTTGAATCTGTTTAGTTGTATCAAAGGTAGTTTTGTGCTAACCGATAACGCGACAGATACTGATAAGCTTGCTTTGGAGTCAATCGATGAAGATGGCCCAGACAGCTTCAAAGAAAAATTAGAGAATAATTTGAGTCCTCTGTTTTCAGAAATAAACGGTACCAGCACTCAAAATGGTGAAAGTGTCATTAAAGCAATAATCGCAGCTGTTAATTCGGGTGCTTCTGATGCTATGATATCTGACTACAAAAAGGTGTTCGATGCGCTTGGGATGTATAAAGAATACATACCTGAGGAGACCCCGTCAAAACCAAGACGTAGCGGCGGCTGTGGTGGTG
>JAAZFB010000119.1 GCA_012511915.1 Clostridiaceae bacterium | reverse complement strand
ATCCAAAGGATGTGGGTTGTAACAGCAACACCGACAACGAGAAGAAGTATTATTATCCAAAAGGTTCGAATGATTGCCATAGAAAGAAGCAGCATTCCCCATAACCAAATCATACTATGGCTGACAGTTTTACGTGATAGACCCGTTCTATGTTCGTAGTTTTCGATATGCTCCCTGAAAAATGTAATTTTCACAATACGGGCTTTAATGCGAGGCGCTGAAGAAAAACATGCGACAGAAACTAAAACAAAAGGGGTTGTCGGCCAGACAGGCAACAATATACCAATTGCGCCTAACCCCAGAAATACAAACCCAATTGCTGTAAGTAAAATTGTTTTCAGATGCAACTCATCACCACGCTTATTTTTGTTAATAGGACTTATTACTATTATATCATACAAATATTTTTTTTCAACAGGAAACACAAAAAACTCAAAAAAACACAAAAAACTCAAAAAAACATCACAAAAACTCAAAAAACAAAACACAATTCGTTGTTATACACTTATACTAAACATAACGCAATATAGGGAAATAAGATTTCTGGTATTCAAGAAAAATAAAAAAAATTCACAATTTTACTATTGACATATTATATCGTACGCGATATAATATAAAAAATAAATCGCACGCGATATAATTTTGGAGGCTACAGAATGAACGACAAATATGCAACTCTTCGATTGAAAAATCAGATTTGTTTCCCACTGTATGCCGTATCCAATATGATTACCAGAAAGTATAAACCGCTGCTGGATAAAATCGATTTAACATACACCCAGTACATCGTGATGATGGTGCTGTGGGAAGAAAAGCAGGTCAACGAAAAATTCCTTTGTGAAGCGCTATGCCTGAAATCCAACACAGTTACTCCTCTTCTCAAAAAGCTGGAGGAAAAAGGGTATATTACGAAAGACAAAAACAAAGACGATGAGCGCAATTTGATTATTACGCTCACCAAAGTAGGCGAAGATCTGAAAGACAATGCACTCTGCGTGCCGGAATGTATGGCAAAAGAAGTCAATCTGACAGCGGAGGAAGCAGCGCTGCTTTATAAAATCCTGTATAAAATGCTTGATGCAGAAAAAGAATAGGAGAATGCTCAATGAAAACCATTTATGATTTCACGGTAAAGGATAGAAAAGGAAATGACGTCGCTCTTTCCGAGTTCAAGGGAAAGGTATTGCTCATCGTCAATACGGCGACGGGATGCGGATTCACGCCACATTACGAACCGCTTGAGGCAATGTATAAGGATTTGCGGGACAAGGGCTTTGAAATCCTTGATTTTCCGTCCAATCAGTTTGCAAATCAAGCCCCCGGTAATGACGATGAAATTCACGATTTCTGCACGCTGAAATTCGGGACGGAATTCCCGCAGTTTGCGAAAATCGATGTCAACGGGGACAGTGGCGATCCGCTGTTTGCTTTCCTTGCAAGCGAAAAGCCGTTTGAGGGCTTCGGAAAAGGCGTAAAGAACGCGATGCTGAACAAGTTTGCGAAGATGAACAACAAAAAATTCGGTGCCAAGACCTACATCGGTTGGAATTTTACGAAGTTCCTCATTGATCGGGAAGGCAAGGTAATAGCCAGATTTGAACCGACAGACGATATGGCAGACGTCAGAAAAGCAGTCGAGAAGGCTCTGTGATTAAAAGCTCTGTGAAGAAACATTCGATGCTATTTGTCGTCACGCAAAGAAAAATTGTATAAGGTGGAATGTAAATGACACTGAATGAATTAAAAATCGGTCAAAGTGCTTGCATAAAAACAGTCGGTGGAAAAGGTGCCCTGAGACAACATTTTCTTGATATGGGAGTCATTCCAGGTACTGAAGTTTCCGTGGTAAAACTCGCACCCATGGGCGACCCTATGGAATTGCAAATTCACGGTTATGAGCTTACGCTCCGTCTTGCTGATGCGGAACAAATCGAAATTGAACCGATTACTGAACGCACGAGGGAACATGCCGGTGCCAAAGATATTCCGGATTCACCCCACCCGGGTCTCGGAGAAGACGGAAAATATCATACAAAGAAAGACGGAAACCCTCTGCCGGAGGGATCACTTTTGACCTTCGCTCTGGTTGGAAATCAGAACAGCGGTAAGACAACACTTTTCAACGTTCTCACCGGTTCCAACCAGCACGTCGGCAATTTCCCCGGCGTTACGGTGGACCGAAAGGACGGACCTATTCGCGGGTACTCCAATACCTCCGTTACAGATTTGCCGGGTATCTATTCTATGTCTCCGTACAGCAGTGAAGAAATTACATCACGTAATTTTATTCTTAATGACAAGCCGAAAGCCATTATCAACATTGTTGATGTTACCAACATTCAGCGCAATCTGTATTTGACTATGCAGCTTCTTGAAATGGAGATTTCGATGGTCGTCGTACTGAATGTAATGGACGAATTAACGGGAAACGGAGGTACAGTCGATATCAACGGCTTCGAGGCGGCGTTGGGTGTTCCGGTTATTCCGATTTCGGCTGCAAAGAATGAAGGCGTTGATGAACTGGTAAAACATGCGATCCACATTGCAAGGTATCAGGAAAAGCCAAAAAGAAATGATTTCTGTTATAAAGAAGATCATAACGGTGCCGTTCACCGCTGTATACACGCGGTCGAACACCTGATTGAAGATCATGCGGAACGTGCGGGTATCCCTGTCCGATTTGCCGCAACAAAAGCCATAGAAGGCGATCAACTGATTATCGAACAACTTGCACTCGATCAGAATGAAACGCAAACACTCGAACATATAGTGTTACAAATGGAGGAAGAACGAGGTCTTGACAGAAGTGCTGCCATCGCAGATATGCGTTTCGAATTCATTGAAAAACTTTGTGAACAAACCGTAGTAAAGCCAAAGCAAAGCAAGGAGCGCATCCGCAGTGAGAAAATAGACCGTATTCTGACAGGTAAATATACGGCGATTCCTTGTTTTATCGGCATCATGGTTCTGGTCTTCTATCTCACCTTTAATGTGATCGGTGCATTTCTGCAAGAACTTCTTGAAAATGGCATCAACGCGTTGTCTGCTGTGATAGACACGGCATTGACCGCTGCAAATGTCAACAGCGCGATACACGGGCTTATTATCGATGGTATTTTTGCCGGAGTCGGAAGCGTTCTTAGTTTCTTGCCAATTATCGTTACATTGTTTTTATTCCTCTCCTTGATGGAAGACAGCGGCTATATCGCGCGTGTCGCGTTCGTCATGGACAAGCTGCTTCGTAAGATCGGTCTTTCAGGGCGCAGTATCGTTCCGATGTTGATAGGCTTCGGCTGCACGGTTCCAGCAATCATGGCAACGCGGACGCTACCAAGCGAACGTGATCGCAAAATGACCATCCTTTTAACACCGTTTATGAGTTGCACGGCGAAGCTCCCTATTTATACCTTCTTTGTCAGCGCTTTTTTTCCCGGTCATGGCGGATTGATAATGTCCAGCTTGTACATTATCGGTATCGTTATAGGTATTCTGGTCACTCTGTTGTTCAAGGGCACTCTGTTTCGCGGAAAAGCAGTACCGTTTGTTATGGAACTGCCAAACTATCGTCTACCCAGTGTTAAAAATGTGGTACAGCTACTTTGGGAAAAAGCAAAAGACTTTTTATATAAAGCTTTTACTGTGATTCTTATTGCTACAATTTTAGTCTGGTTTCTGCAGAGCTTTGATGTGCACTTTAACTTTGTCAGCGATTCTCATAACAGTATGCTCGCCAAAATATCCGGCTTACTTGTTCCGATGTTCAGACCTCTCGGGCTTGGTGACTGGCGCATATGCACTTCTCTTATAAGCGGTTTCATGGCAAAGGAAAGCGTCGTTTCCACGCTGGAAGTTCTGTTCGCCGGTTCTGTGCAAACGGCAATTACATCGGTCGCAGCACTATCGCTGCTTGTGTTCAGCCTGCTTTACACGCCGTGTGTAGCCGCCATAGCTTCTGTCCGCCGTGAACTTGGCGTAAAATGGGCAGCAGGTGTCGTGGTTTGGCAGTTCCTGATTGCCTGGATCGCCGCATTCTTAGTAAGATTTATAGGTTTATTAGTTGGGATGGTGTAAAATGAATATTTCGGATATCATATTAATCGTCGTAATTGCTGTAATCGTTGCCGCGGCTATTTTTGCTATTATAAGACGTAAAAAAAGCGGTAAAGATTGCTGCGGCAACTGTACACAATGCAATCATGACTGTGATCGACGATTATAACGAGGGAAATGAAGATAATATGCTGGGCGTATTATTGCTTCGAACGGACTGCACTTAATAAACAGGAAACACAAAAAGAAATATCAATTTGATTGGAAAATAGTATTGAATTGTTCCTAAATCAAATTATTGATTTAATTTAGGAACAGTATAACGGCCGCTGATTGCGGCCGTTATTGGCAAAAAAAAGTTTGTCAATATTTTAAATAAGCAATAGTATAAAATAACAAATGTGATTTGGTTACGGAAGTCTGTTGTAGCACAAGATATAATAAAGAAAACAACAATCGCAAAAGAGAATTTCGGTTTTATTTTCAAATAATACATATAATAATACTTGTGAAAGCAGAGGTAAGACATATGAAAATCTTAATTGTTGGCGGTGTTGCAGGCGGCGCTTCTGCGGCGGCACGACTTCGTAGATTAGACGAAAAAGCAGAAATAATAATGTTTGAAAAGGGAAATTATATATCCTATGCAAACTGTGGCTTGCCATACTATATCGGTGAGGAAATCAAGGATAAATCGGCACTTACTTTGCAAACACCGCAGAGCTTTAACACACGGTTTAATGTTGATGTGCGTATAAGCAGTGAGGTTATTTCAATTGACAAACAGGCGAAAACCGTCACAGTATTCTCAAACGGTAAAACCTACACTGAAAGCTATGATAAACTCATTTTGTCGCCGGGTGCAGAGCCGATAAAGCTAAACATTCCGGGTATCAATTCTGATAAGGTATTTACGCTTCGCAACATCCCCGATACTTACAAAATTAAGGATTATATTGACACAAATAAACCAAAAACCGCGGCTGTTGTGGGCGGCGGGTATATAGGCGTGGAAATGGCAGAAAACCTTAAAGCGATAGGGCTTGATGTAACCTTAATCGAAATGAGAGACCAAGTGATAGCGACGCTTGATTATGATATGGCAAGCGATGTACACAGACACATTGAAAGCAAGGGTGTTACGCTTGTTTTAGGCAATGCTGTGCGTTCTATCACCGAGGGCAAAAGCTTGGAAATAAACTTAAACAGTGGGCGAATTACTGCTGATATGCTGATTTTGGCAATTGGCATTAAGCCCGAAAGTGGTATTGCTTCAGCAGCAGGGCTTGCTGTCAATGACTTTGGTTCTATTATTGTTAACGAAAATATGCTCACGAATGACCCCAACATTTATGCAGTGGGTGATGCGGTTGAGGTTGTAGATTTTGTTACAGGGCAAAAGACGTTTATCCCCCTTGCTGGAGCTGCCAACAAACAAGGCAGAATAGCCGCCGACCAGATATGTGGAATAGACAGCAAATACACAGGTACACAAGGGTCTGCAATTCTAAAAGTGTTTGATATGACGGTTGCCACAACAGGCGTAACCGAGAAAAAAGCAAAGCTATTAGGGCTTGACTATGAAAAATCTTTCACCTATTCCGCAAGCCACGCAAGTTACTACCCGGGTGCGGTGAATATGTCGGTCAAGACAATATTCGAGCCAAAAACAGGCAAGATTTTAGGTGCGCAGATTGTGGGTTACGATGGAACGGACAAACGGTGTGATGTGTTTGCAACCGCTATCCGCTTTGGTGCAACAGCAACTGATTTAACGAAATTGGAGCTTTGCTACGCACCACCTTATTCGTCTGCCAAAGATCCGGTGAATATGGCAGGGTTTGTCATTGAAAATATCCTAACAGGCAAGGTGAAAATCTTTCATTGGCACGATATTAAGAACTTACCAAGCGATGTTATAAAGCTTGATGTCCGCACAGAAATTGAATATAGTGCAGGGCATATTGACGGATTTATCAACATTCCGCTTGACAGCTTGCGTAATAGGCTAAGTGAGCTTGATAAATCTAAAAAAATCTATGTGCATTGCCAAAGTGGGCTAAGAAGCTATATTGCCTGCAGAATACTAAGCCAAAACGGCTTTGATTGCTATAATTTAAGCGGCGGGTATCGGTTATACAACTCCATTTATGGTGTGAAAGCAACACCACCTACATCAAAAGGAATTAATACCGAAACACAACTGCCAGAAACCAATGTAACCGCCAATGTGAAAAAAATAGACGCTTGCGGCTTGCAATGTCCGGGCCCGATCGTGAAGCTGTCAGCCGAGCTCGACAACATCAATGTGGGCGATGTGCTTGAAATTTCCACTACCGACCCTGCCTTTGCAAGCGATATAGAGGGATTTTGTCGCAGAACAGGCAATTTGTTTTTAGGTATGGAAAGTAGTAAGGGTATATCTATTGCCAAAATCAAAAAAGGCGAAAAGGACGCAAATACTTACAATGTTTCCGATAAGGATAAGAAAAATATTATTGTATTCTCCGGTGATTTAGACAAGGCGATTGCCTCGTTTATCATTGCAAATGCGGCAGCGGCAATGGGCAGAAAGGTGTCTATGTTCTTTACATTTTGGGGATTAAACATCATCAGAAAGCCGGAAAAGGTAAAAGTGAAAAAGGATTTTATGTCCAGAATTTTTGGTTCTATGATGCCCCGTGGTGCAAAAAAACTGACCTTATCCAAAATGAATATGGGCGGTATGGGTGCTAAAATGATTAGAAATGTGATGAAGAAAAAGAATGTGGACAGCTTGGAAGATTTAATCAAGTTGGCACTTGATAGCGGTGTAGAGCTTGTTGCTTGCTCCATGAGTATGGATGTAATGGGGCTAAAACAAGAGGAATTTATGGACGGTGTAAAGTTAGCAGGGGCGACGGCAATGCTCGCCAACGCAGAAGAAAGCGATATGAATTTATTTATATAATAGATGCGAAAAAGGGGGTGTAGCAAAACAATTTCTTAAAAATTGAATTGCTACACCCCTCATTTTGCACCAACCCTTTTGATACTAATTCAATCAAATATAACACTATATTTGATTGAATTTAGTATTATTTGTAATTTTAGCGTGTTGTCGCCTTGAACCGTTTCAGCCGGAGTGCATTTGTCAGCACCGAAACTGAACTGAGGCTCATAGCTGCCGCCGCGAATATTGGATTGAGCAACGGACCACCGAACACATATAGCAATCCCGCTGCAATGGGAATACCCAAAACGTTATACCCGAATGCCCAAAATAGGTTTTGTTTGATGTTACGAATCGTTTTCTTGCTTAGATTAATCGCTGTGTGAACGTCCATCAAATCTGAACGCATCAATACAATATCCGCGCTTTCCATCGCCACATCTGTGCCGGAGCCGATGGCGATACCAATGTCGGCCTGTGCCAGTGCGGGGGCGTCGTTGATACCATCGCCGACCATTGCCACCTTTTTGCCTTCGTTCTGCAATTTTTCGATCTCTCTGGACTTATCCTGTGGCAGAACCTCGGAAAGCACCCGGTCAATGCCGACCTGCTGGGCAATAGCGACAGCGGTTTTTTTGTTGTCACCTGTTATCATTGCCACTTCAATACCCATTCTGTGCAGACTTTCAATGGCGGCCTTGCTGGACTGTTTCACCACGTCCGCTACCGCAATAATTCCTGCAAGCGTACCATCCAGTGCAACGTACATGGGCGTTTTTCCTTCTTCGGCAAGCCGTTCACTTGCAGTTTCAAGCTCGGTAAGCGTAATGTTTTGCTCATCCATCAGCTTACGGTTCCCGGCGAGGAGTAACTTACCATCTACCTTCGCCTCAATGCCGCGCCCTGTGATGGATTGGAAGTCTTCTATTGGTAATGACAGCAGTTGTCTGTCGGCTCCGCCCTGCACAATCGCTTGACCTAACGGGTGTTCGGAACCTTTTTCAGCGGAAGCGGTGATTTTGAGCAAGTAGTTGGCCTCTACGCCATCTATTGTCAGAACATCGGTTACGGTTGGTTTGCCTTCGGTAATTGTTCCCGTTTTGTCAAAAACGATGGTGTTAATCTTGTGAGCTGTTTCCAGAGCTTCGCCGCCTTTGATCAAAATTCCGTTCTCTGCACCTTTTCCCGTACCGACCATGATTGCGGTCGGCGTAGCCAAGCCCAAAGCACATGGGCAAGCGATAACCAAGATGGAGATAAACACCGTCAGCGCGAATTCCAAAACAGACGTGCCTGTGGGAATAACACCGGGGTTAAGCGTCCCGATCAAATACCATATCACGCCCATGACAACTGCAATTGCGCATACAATCGGGACAAAATAGCCACTCACAATATCGGCCATATGCGCGATAGGCGCCTTGCTGCCTTGCGCATCCTCCACCAGCTTGATAATCTGTGCCAATGCCGTATCACTGCCAATTTTCTCTGCCCGAAATTTGATGGTTCCCGTTGTGTTAAGCGATGCGGCGTACACAGCATCGCCCACTTTTTTATCCGTTGGTATACTTTCACCGGTCAGCATGCTTTCGTCAATTGCGGTATGTCCGTCAATCACTGTACCGTCTACAGGAATTTTTGCGCCGGGTTTAACAATAATTACATCACCAATTTCTACTTCATCAATAGGGATTTCTTTCTCTACATCATCCACAAGGATTATAGCGGTTTTCGACGCAAGCCCCATGAGCTTTTTAATCGCTTCACTCGTTCTGCCTTTTGAAACAGCTTCCAGCGATTTTCCAAGTAATATAAGGGTAATAATTATTCCCGCCGTTTCAAAGTACAGACTATCCACCGCCTTGAAATTACCCGCCGCGATTTGGAATGTGTTATATATACTGTATAAGGTAGCGGAGGTAGTGCCAATTGCGATCAGACTATCCATGTTCGGACTGCGCCTCCATAAGGACATAAATCCAATGATGTAAAATTTATATCCCACACCGATAACCGGAATTACCAGTAAAAGCTCCAGCAGCGCATAAATCAGTGGAAAATGCATGGGATCTAATGATGCCGGATAAGGAAGTCGTATCCCGTAGGTTACCAACATTGGCACCATCGCGATATATAGAAGGGGGATCGAAAACACAGCCGATACAATGAACTTTGTCCACAGCGTTTTGATTTCTTTTTGTTTTCGTGCTCTGTCCTCGTCCGCTGCGTCGATTTTAGAAATTTCCAGGGGTTTATAGCCTGCTTTTTCAATTGCATCTTTGATAACTGATATACGGACAGCGCGCGGGTCGTATACGACAGTAGCTTTTTCGGTTGCTAAATTCACCGATACGCTCGCCACACCGTCTATTTTCTTGATTGATTTTTCCACCCGCTGAGAGCAGGCTGCGCACGTCATGCCACCAATTGGGATTGTCACATTGGAGTTATCAGTTTTTTCAACCACCTCATAACCGATCTTCGCAACAGCTGCTTTTATATTGTCAAGTGTCAGGCTGCTCTCGTCATACTCCACATATAGTTTTTCACTTGCTAAGTTGACGTTTGCCTCTTTAACTCCGTCGAGCTTTTGCACCGTCTTTTCAATCCTTTGGGCACACGCTGCGCATGTCATGCCGCGAATATTTAATATTTGACTGTTCATATTGGGATCACCTCTCTCTTGATTTTGCTTTGTGGTTTTGGCGGTTCACGCCGTCTTGTTATACTAATTCGCGTTAGAAAAATTTCATTAATTGCGAATTAGTAAATACTATTTTCCATGTAACGGCCGCTGATTGCGGCCGCTATTGACAAAAAAAGTTTGTCAATATTTTAAATGAGGAATAGTATTATTTATTATAATAGTATAATGTAAATTAAAGATTAGTACAAGTACATGTTGTGATGTAGGAAATTTACGATTTTCATAATTTCTTAACTTTCTTTTAAAATGCTATTCTTGACAACACTATAGCGTCTATGATATTATTATATCGTTAAATTTAAATTTAGCAAGTACGCACTTTTAAGTAATGTAGTACCCGAAATGATACTAAAGGAGGATTTACTATGAGCTGTGAATGTTCGGGATACAACTGCCCGGTTGACACAACTATTAGCATTATCGGCGGAAAGTATAAATCACTTATTCTTTGGCATT
>JAAZFB010000118.1 GCA_012511915.1 Clostridiaceae bacterium | reverse complement strand
GAGATTTAATGGAAGAAGTTATTGCTTCTGAGAACATTAATAAAACTGTTCGAGTATATGAAAGCAAAAATAAGTGTCAGAAATCAGATGTTGTAAATCGTAAGTGTCTACAACACTCCTTTATAGCAACGCATTTGCGTGTGTTCGAAAAGACGATTGGTGCATATCACGATGGTCAATACAATATAGCGGTTATCGGTTTTATATCAGTCATCGATAGCGTATTATCCGAAGCAAGCAGCAATCTTACCCACAAACCACTTGAGCGTTGCAAAATAATCTTGGATAAAATCGCAGAAAAAGATGCACTTGATAGCGAGGAATATGCAATTATAACGCTTGGGCTAACTTTTCAGGCCGTGGTTGATACATCATTTAAAACTATTCCTTTTTCAGAAAGTGAGCCAAAGTATTTGAACCGCAATTGGATTATGCATGGCCGGTCAAAAAAGAAGAAGACCCGGCTTGATTGCATTAAGCTGATAAACTTCCTGTATGGGATTATTTTGATAGATGAGCTTTCAAGAAAGGAGGCAGGATGATTTTGAGCACTTGGAACACAAAAAGATTAGGCGAAATAGCCACTATAATATCTGGTGGAACTCCAAGCACTGATGTTAACGAGTACTGGAATGGTAATATCGGTTGGGTTACTCCGGCTGATCTTTCAAACTATAAGTTTCGGTATATTGCCCGTGGTGAAAGAAATATCACTGAAGAGGGATTAAGTCATTCGTCGGCTTGCCTCTTACCGAAAAACACCGTTTTATTATCTTCACGTGCACCTATAGGCTATGTAGCAATAGCTGAAAATGAAATAACCACAAATCAGGGGTTCAAAAATCTTATTTGCAGAGAAAATAAAGCGAATTTTAGGTTCATCTACTATTGGCTTTCTCATAATACAGAATCATTAAAGAATTTTGCAACAGGGGCAACATTCCCAGAACTTTCTTCTACAAGGATTAAAAAGATAAAAGCGCTGTTACCTGATGTACCTACACAAAAACGCATTGCCGATATTCTCTCCGCCTATGATGATTTGATTGAAAACAACAACAAGCGCATCGCACTTCTGGAAAAGGCTGCACAGGAGCTTTATAAGGAATGGTTTGTGCGTTTCCGCTTCCCCGGCCACGAGACCGCAGAATTTGAAAACGGTCTGCCTAAAGAGTGGGACTATATCAGGTTTGGAAAGGCTATAGAAATAATTGATAGCGACCGTGGCACAAACTATCCAAAACAAGAGGAATTTTATGGGGATGGTCACTGTCTGTTCTTAAATGCCGGAAATGTAAAGAAAACAGGATTCGATTTTTCAGCGGTTAGTTTCATATCAGAAGAAAAGGATAGGTTGCTTCGTAAAGGTAAACTAAAACGAGGTGACGTTGTTTTAACAACCCGTGGAACTGTAGGAAACAGTGCTTTTTACAACGATTTCGTTCCATTTGAACATATACGCATTAATTCAGGTATGGTAATACTACGTGATTTGGGATGTGTGTCGCCTGAGTACGTTTATTGTTTACTCAACAGCCCATATATGCTTAGATCCATGGAGCTGTACGCTTCAGGTTCAGCACAACCACAGCTTCCGATTAAAGATATGAGACGTATTAAAATAATCAATCCAGACGATGACACAATGAGAATTTTTACAGAAAAAGTACAAAAGCATTATAATTTAATCGCATTACTTGTTTCCAACAATCAAAATCTCGCCAAACAGCGAGACTTATTATTACCCCGACTGATGAGCGGAAAACTGGAGGTGTAACAGATGCCAAAAATCATAACCGAAGATATGATTGAACAGGCTGCGATAAAGGCTCTTGAGGAATCACAGGGCTATGATGTTTTGCGCTGTTATACTGATGAGCCGGAAACCTTGCCGGACAACACCGGCAGAACGGACAAAAAGCAGATTGTTCTGCCGCAGGTGCTTTTTGCCCGCCTTTGCCGAATCAACCCGGATATACCGAAGGAAACGATAAAGGCTGAGTGTGAAAAGCTTTGCCATACACCAGTTTCGGGTGATTTGATGCTGACCAACTATTTTAACTATCAAAAAATCCGTTCTGGCATCATCGTAGAGTACCAGCAGGACAGCAAGAAAACCTCCAATATTCTCAAGCTGGTCGATTTTGCCAAACCGGAAAAGAACAGTTTTCATGTTGCGTCACAAATGTGGATCAAAGGCGAAACCCATTGGCGCAGACCGGATCTACTGATCTTTGTAAATGGCCTGCCGGTTGTATTCATTGAGCTAAAAAACTCTAACATTCCTGTTAAAAACGCCTATGACATCAATCTGCAAAACTACTTAAAGGATATTCCGTACTTGTTCAACTATAACCAAATCTGCGTTCTCTCCAACGGAATGGAAACGCGCCTCGGCAGCTTCGGTGCCGACTATGTGTATTTCTTTGAATGGCTAAAGGTAGAGAACGAAAAGGAAAACCCAAACCGCAAGCAGATTCGCGAGGACTGCATAAGCCTTGAATACTTTATTGAGGGCTTGTGCAAAAAAGACGTTCTGCTGGATTATATTGAAAACTTCATCCTTTACGACCGCCGCCGCACCAAAATTATCGCAAAGAACCACCAGTTCTTAGGCGTCAATAATGCCTATCATGCCGTTCTCAACCGCGAACAGCTTCACGGTAAGCTGGGCGTTTTTTGGCATACCCAAGGCAGCGGAAAGAGCTATTCTATGGTGATGCTCGCCCGCAAAGTCAAACGCAAATGCACTGGCAACTATACCTTCCTTGTTGTCACAGACCGAGATGATTTGGACACGCAGATTTATAAAAACTTCCTGCGCACCGAATTCATAACCGACAAGGACAAGGTGCAGCCGGCAAACAGTAAGCG
>JAAZFB010000117.1 GCA_012511915.1 Clostridiaceae bacterium | reverse complement strand
TAACTTATGCCGGGCAAAGTCATAGTCAAACTTTACCGAACAAGTATACAAGAGGGTTCTTCTTAGGTGATGGTACTGGTGTCGGTAAGGGTAGAACCATAACCGGCATTATTTTGGATAACTATAATCAAGGTAGGAAAAGAGCAATTTGGGTAAGCAAGAATAAAGGATTGCTCCCCGATGCCAAACGAGATGTTAAAGCGTTATTTGGTGATTCCAGTTTGGTAATGCCTTTTGAAGGTGGTAAGAAAGCAGATGCTTCTTTAAGTAATGATGAGGGTTTATTATTCGTTACATATTCCGCTCTATCAAGAGGATTCGACAATAAAGGTTCATCTTTTGAAAAAATCGTTAATTGGTTTGGTAAAGACTTTGACGGAGTAATCGTATTTGATGAAGCTCACAATATGGCTAATTCTACCGCTACGAAGGGTACGAGGGGAATAAAAAAGGCAAGTCAAAGAGGTCTTGCCGGAATTGCTCTGCAAGAAGCTTTGCCAAAAGCTAAGATTGTATATTCATCTGCAACCGGGGCAACGGAAGTTGAAAATTTAAGATATGCGGATAGACTTGGTTTATGGGGTGAGGGTACTGCTTTTCCAAACGGTGATGATTTTGTCAGCAAAATAAAAGCCGGCGGTCTTGCGGCTATGGAGCTTATTGCAAGGGATATGAAAGCAATGGGCGTTTACCTATCCCGTAATATAAGTTACGATGATGTTACCTACGATAGATTGGTTCATAAGCTAACGAAAGAACAACGGACTATATATGATGAGCTTGCACGTTCATGGCAAATTGTATTCCAAAACATTGAAAAAGCCTTAGAAGCTACCAATCAAAATAAAGACGGTAGAGCTAAGGGCGAAGCTTATGGAGCGTTTTGGAGTGCTGAGCAAAGATTTTTCAATCAAATTCTCACAGCAATGCAAGTTCCCACTATGATAAGTGATATTCAAAAGCAACTGGATGGCGGTAATTCTGCTGTTATTCAAATGGTTATTACCAATGAATCGGCAAAAGAAAAGGAATTTGCAAGATTGCAAGCTGAAGATCTTGAATTAAAGGACTTTGACGTAACACCAAAGCAAATGCTTATGTCGTTCATCGAGCATTCCTTCCCGGTTATTCAATTTGAAGAATATAAAGATGATAAGGGTAATGTAAAGAGCCGTCCAGTCTATGATAGCAAGGGAAATGCCGTAATCAATCGTGATACAGTAAGACAAAGGGATGAGCTTTTAAATAAACTCGGAAGTATTAAAGTTCCGGCATCGCCGCTTGATATGATTATCAATCACTTTGGTACTGATTTGGTTGCAGAGAACACAGGTAGAAAAAGACGTGTTGTCAAAAAAGATGGTAAAATGATTGAAGAAAACATTGCTAATAAAAAAGAAGCTGATGTTTCAGCGTTCCAAAATGGCGATAAAAGAATCATTGTGTTTTCAAAAGCCGGGGGAACTGGTAAGAGCTATCATGCCGATAAAAGTGCAAAAAATCAGCAGCATAGAGTTCACTACCTATTACAAGCAGGCTGGCAAGCTGATAGTGCAGTACAAGGTTTCGGACGTTCTCATAGGAGTAATCAGGTTTCCGCTCCATCATTTAAACTTATAACCACCGATTTGAAAGGTCAAATGCGGTTTATTTCCACCATAGCAAAACGATTAGACCAACTCGGTGCGCTCACCAAAGGGCAACGGCAAACAGGAAGTCAAGGTATGTTTTCAGCAAGTGACAACTTGGAAAATAGCTTTGCGGCTGATGTCTTATCCGTATTCTATAAGGACTTGGTGTTAAATAGAGTTGAGGGCGTTCCCAATGGAATGAGTATTGTTAAAAAACTCGGTTTAAGTGATAGAATAATGGACGAATACGGTCAAATTATCCCCACTGCACCTGAACTACGTGAGGTCAACAAGTTTTTAAACAGAATTTTATCATTGGAAAGTCACGAACAAAACGCAGTTTTTGACGGTTATTCAGAAAGATTGCAAGTTGCTACTGAAAAGGCATTGCAAGATGGAACGCTTGATAAAGGTCTTGAAAACTATAAAGCCGATAAAATAACGGTCAATGAGGTCAAGGATATTCGTGACGATGAAAATACCGGGGCAAAGACTAAATATTATAGTTTGACAGCCGAACATAAAATGAAACCTATCGCTTTTGATGAAATTACCACTTCTGATAAGAACTTTGTCGGCTTCTTCCAAAATAAAAATACAGGGGCAGTAAGAGCTGTTTTCAAAACATCATCTACAACAGACCAATATGGTAATATTCATGACAACTATCGGTTGACCGGACAAACTAAAAGAGAATATTTACCTCAAAGAGCCTTTGTCGGTAAGTGGAACAAGTTAGAGGTTGCCGTAGCCAAAAAACTATGGGATGAGGAAATAGCAAATCTTCCCGAATTTAGGAAAGAAAACTTGCACTTGATAAGTGGGGTTGTATTGCCGGTATGGGATAAGCTACCTACTGAAAATGTACGGATATATCGTGTCCTTACGGATAAAGGTGAAATGCTTATTGGTAGGGTTGTTCCCGAAAATATGATTGATGAAACCTTGCGCAGATTGGGAAGTAATCGAACACGTGAGAAAATAGCTACAACGGATTTAATAAAAGGTATTAAGAACGGTGACATTGTTCACCTTGAAAATGATTGGCGCATAAAGCAAAGTAAGGTATCCGGTGAAAATAGAATTGAAATTATAGGACCCGACTTTAATGTCTTTGATTTATTAAAAGATAAGGGTGTATTTACTGAACGCATTTCATATTCTACACGTTTCTTTGTGCCTACTGAAACTAACACAAAGCAAATCATTGATGAAGTTCTTAAAATATCACCGGTACTTAGAGTTGAAACTAAATCTTATTCATTGGAAAGTGAGGGCGATACTGATGTTAGAAACCTACATTCAGACGGAAACATTGGACGGCAAGCCGGTACGGATACCGCTCAGCAAGTTAAAAGCGTGGCAAGAGGGGCAGAAGAAATTGGCGAAGCAGGACAAAAAGGTACAACCGAACGCAGAGTTTACGCAGAAGCTCTTAAAGCTAATGGGCGGCTAGAGAACAAGCGCAAATTTGGCATGGAAGCGGACTTTATCAAGCGTGAGGGTTACGATGAGGGTATGCGCTCCATCGTTGCAGAGAACAAGGAAAAGGGCATACAAACAGAGTTTATAATCGGTAGCGGTAAGGTTATGTTTGCAAATGGACAGAAAAACATTAGGGGAGCTTATATTCCAAGTAAAAAAGCTGTAATTATTCAATATGACCACCCTAAGTATTCGCCTTTACAGATTAACCGCCATGAGCAGATTCATGCCCGATTCAAAACCAAAGAAGTCCAAAGAATAAAAAACATCATTGCAAACAGCTTGTCTATTCGTGAGAAAAATAAGATTATAAAAGAGCTTTACAATAATTACTACAATATAACAAATGGCAATGAGGAACTCGTCTTTGAAGAATTTATAGCTGATGTTCTATCCGGTATGAACGATTATTCTCTTGATTTTGAACAATTGGTAAATGCGTATTGGAGCGGTAGTGAATTAGTAGATGTGTATTCCCCTGCTACCTATGCGAACTTGATAGATACAGGTGATTTTGTTGACAACGTTGGATTTGGGGAATTTAATTATAGCTTAAATCCGAACTTTGCAAGTAATTATGACAATTGGATTGAAAAAGGTGCAAAAGATAATGTTTCGCTTGTGGTCGGACAAACTTCCCACGCTTTAAAAAGCATAGGCGTTAAAGAGCAAGACATACTGTGGGATACAAGTAAAATATTAAAAATCAAATCTGACCATGCTGCTATGACAGATGAAATATTAAAACAAGTACCGCAAATAGTCGAAAATCCTATAATTATTATGCAGTCCAAACAAAAAGAAAGTAGGCTTACTATGTTAGGCGAAATCTACGACTTGAATGGAACCCCAGTTCTTGCGGTGCTGGAGTTAGAGCCAATAGGGCGTAAATCAGGTATAGTATTAAATGAAATTAAAATAGCAAGTGCTTATGGGAAAGACAATGCACAGAGTTTAATTAACAGCAGCAAAATATTATACATTGAACCCAATAAAAATAGAACCGATAAGTGGCTGTCTCTCAATAGGCTCCAATTGCCGTTAGGACATACCACTTATGGTTCTATTGACAAAATATCATATAATAATGATACTGTCAATACTAATATACGCAAAAATGATAAGAAGTATTCCCTTGACAATGACATTGATGAGCTTACCCCCGAACGTATCAAGGAAATCAAAGACCAGTTTGAAAAGGATAGAGTTGGTGTTGTTAAACCTTCACCAAAAGAAACATGGGGTGAGCGGTGGCGTTGGATAGCTCATAATGCAACAAGAGTATTCCCTGACATTCCAGAGCGTGGTAAAGAGGGTACGTTCTTTGCTGAATTTAGAAAAATGATGGTGCAATGGAATGGACTTCATAGAACAGCGCAATTTATGACACAAGATAAGCTTAATAAAATGACTGAAGGTTTAACACCAAAAGAGTTTAGAACATTTAGCGAACTTGTTTATTTCCTTGATTTGCAGGAAGAAGCGAAGATACAAGAGGAACGTGGCTATGATGAAATTCTATTGCCGAATGAAATATCACCAAAGGAAGTTGACGAAATAATCAAGGTGTTAAATACCGAAGCTACAACCAAAGTAATGGACGCATTGCAGAAAAGACAATATATTTGGAAAGATTTAAAAGAAAAATACGTAGCACTCAATCAGCTCATCGGCTTCAATACTGAAAATCGCTTTTTGCGTGAAAACTATTATCGTCATGAAGTTATAGAGTACATGACTAAAAGCAAGGGTAAAGGTAATAGTGGGATAGAAATTAAAGCCGGTAGAGGTTGGCTCAAGCAAAGGCAAGGCTCTACAAAGGCAATCAATACTGACTTCTTGGCAGTTGAATATCAAGCCATGTTGCAAATGCAGTATGATACTTATATAGCCAATACATGGGCTAAGGTTGGGGAACAATACGATATTAAGCTGCAACTTGAAAAACAAGCATTCCAAAACAATAAGCAATTCATTGATAATCTAATTGCCAATGAAGCTCGTGCAAAAGGAAAAGACGGTTCCCCTGTTATGATTATGCGTAATGGCAGACTTGTTCCTGATAGTGAAACCTACGAACAACAGCAATGGTATAATAAACGTATCATGTTTGGATTTAGCGGCCTATATGATTTGGCAGAGCGAAATGAGTTACCTTCTTTTGATGGTGAATATAATAATGTCATTAACACCCTCAAAAATAAAAACCTAAACGGTGTACCGCAATCGGTACTATATAAATATGTTGGGGTTATCGCAGGAATTGACCTTGATGAGAGTGCTACCGATGGGGAAAAGCAAGCTGTAATGAATGCACGAACAATTTTAAAATATACATCTCAAAAAAGAGCTTGGATAAAAGACCTGCTCGGCAAGAATTATCAAACATGGGAAACCCTTGCAAAAGAAAAGGGCGATAGTTACGGCATTGTTCAACCACGCAGAGGAAATTACTTCTTTACTAAGACCGTTGTTGATGAAGATTCCTTTAACCAATCATTAAATGAGATGGTTTCAAATTTAATAGACGGTCAAGGTATAGAAATGACAAGTGATGTAAAAGCATTATTTGAGCAATACGCCGATACCGTTCGCTTGACAGGGGCAGCATATCAACAAATGGTACTTCCAAATGAAATCATTAAAACCATGGAGCTTGTCGGAAATCCAAAACAGGCAAGCGAGGGTGCAAAAGCATTTAGAGGTATAACAACAGCATGGAAAGGTTGGGCAACTTCCGTCAATCCGCTAAGGACTGTTAAATTCGGAATTAGAAACTTTGTCGGTGACTTAGATGCCGTTATTGCAGGAAAGCCGCAAATAGTCCGTTATACTAAAAGAGCCATGGGCGAGATATATCAAGCAATGCGACATAAAAAGTATTCACCTGAGTTTATGGAATGGAGGGAGCGTGGTGGGTATTCGTCAATGATATTTGCTAATGAAATGGATACCGAAATGCAAGATAAGTTATTTGCGCATCTGAAAGAAAAAACCGGAAAGAGTATTTTCAACATCCCCGGCAATCTGATTGAGGGCTACATAAACGGTGTTACAGCGGCACATGACTTTAGAGAAGCAATATTACGGTATTCCGCTTACTTATATTTTAAGGATAGTTTAACAAAGAGCGGTGGAGTTGTTAAGGACAATGTGGCTTCTAACCGTTTCATTGTGCGTGGACTTAAATCAACCGAGGACAAAGCCTATCAATTATCAAAAGACCTGCTTGGTGCCTATGATGAAGTCAACAAGATGGGG